>CAZIPK010000112.1:0-3339 GCA_964541135.1 uncultured archaeon
TCAAAGAGTTTGATGAAATATGAAAAATTATCCATTAAGAATTATTGTTGCAAAAGATTACGCCGAACTGTCAAAGATTGCCGCAAACAAAGTTTTAATAGAAGTAAATAAAAAGCCTGACTTAATCTTGAGTCTACCGACAGGAGAAACTCCTTTAGGAATGTACCAGCATATTTCCAAAATGATTTCCAAGAAAAAAGCCAGCTTTTCAAAAGCAACCTTTTTTGAGCTGGACGAATTTATCCTGGATAAAGCGCACAAAAAGCTGTCTTTTAAAGCATATTTAGAAAAAAATCTTTTCCAAAAATCAGATTTTTCTGCAAAAAAAATTAATTTCTTTAATAACAATTTAATTAACTTCAAGGAGGAATGCAAGGCATATGAAAAAAAAATCTCCAAAAAAAAGCCCGACCTGGTTGTCCTTGGAATAGGTTTGAATGGGCACATTGCTTTTAATTCGCCAAAAAGTAGCATTCATTCAAAAACCCGGATAGTCGAACTCAATTGCGAAGATTTAAATCAGCATTACAGAAAAAAAGGACACAACACCAAAGGAGCAAAAGCCTTTACAATAGGAATAGCAAATATAATTAAAGCCAAAAAAATAATTATGCTTGTTTCCGGCAAGCACAAATCAAAAATAATGCAAAAATTTTTAAAAATGTCAAAAAAACCAAAAGTTGCGGATGTAAAAAAACTTCCCGCATTAGCGCTTTGTTTCCACCCACATGTCGAAATAATTGCTGATTTAAAGGCGCTTTCTTAAGAAAAAAAGTTTATTGCAATCAAACTCAAGGCTCTTTTTTATTTTCATTGCTATTTTTAGCTAATTGTTTTTTTGCCTTGGCTTTTTTCTTTTTTAGATCCTGCAAAATAATTCTTGAAAGAAGATAAGCGATAGTTGATTCCGCCCCTTCGTTTAGGTTAACCGTGGCGCTTCCAAGACCATCATGGCATCCCCCGGTAATCTCATCATAAACAGAACACCCAATTTCATTATTCCCTAAATACCAGTCAAATGCAATGTAAGCATATTCCAAATACTTTTCGTCTTTAGTAGTGTGATAAGCTGCAACCAAAGCGTGAATCATTGAACTGACTTCTATTGGCTGCTGATCAAAATGCGCTTTTTTGCCATTCTTAATGAACCAGCCATCATGGCCTACAGGGCAGAATTTGAAATCTTCAAAGGAGGTTTCAATCAAAAAGTCAATTGATTTTGTTGCAATTTCCAGGTACTCACTTTCCTTGACAATATCATACGCCTTAAATAAAGCTTCAGGTATTTTTCCATTTGAATATGTTAAATATTCCTCAAACCAATTCCATTCCTTGGAAGAATTTGATTTATAAGCATCAACCAACTTTTGGCTGAAATACTTGATTTCTTCATATATTTGCTTTTCTTTTTTTGAATTATAAAACTCAGCCAACCCAACAGTAATAAAAGAAATTGCTCTTGGGGAATCAATTTCTTTGGCCTTATTTAGGGCTTTTACAAGCATTTCTTCCGCTTCAGCACGCATTTCAAGAGGCATTTCACTTGAATTGCAAAGCACTCCTAAAGACCAAATAACTCTCCCATGGGCATCCTTGGACCACGCAATGTCCACAATTTTTTTGTTTTCGTCAACTATATTCATAAAAGAGCCGTCTTCTTTTTGAACAAACTTTAAAAAGCTTAAATACGTCCTTGCAAGTTTTAGTATTGCTTCAGATTTGTTGCTCTTATAATACTCGCAGCAAAAAATCAGTGCTCTTGCATTATCATCCACAGTGTATCCTGAACTTTTGTCAGGTTTAGTGTTTTTGGAAAACTGTATAACTCCAAAATCATCAGTTATTTTCATTAAGTGATTTAATTTTAATTTAGGCAAAATTTTTGAATACTTTTCAGTCAGTTTCACTTTGTCATTAAAAAAGTCAATATACGCAAGGGCCACATTTTGCCAAACCGCTTTTCTAGTTTCGGCGTAAGCCACCCTTCCCATTTCCTTTCTCTGCTCATCGCTTAAAGACAAAATCTCCATAATTGCTTTCTCAAATTCCTTCTTTTTTCTAAAACCCACCAAACGCCCAATTTTATGGGTCACAGCGTCTCTTGCATGCAAATAAGAAGTTGAGACAATCGGCCTTCCAGCCCCTATGGCTTCAATAAGCGGCCCGCTTGTTATTTGTGTTGGGCTAAGCCCTGAAGAAATATAAATATCGCACGACTTTAAATAAGAAATTTTTTCTTCAAGTGTAGTGTATTTATTGTAAAACTTTACATTATTTTGCAGTTTTAATTTTTTTATTCTTTCTTCAAGAGAATTCCTGTACTGTTCCCCCTCATTCTTCCTAACCACCGGGTGGGTCTCGCCCACAATAAGGTACAATAAGTTGGGAAATTTTTTTACAACATTTGGCAATGATTCAATAACATATTCATAACCCTTTGAAGGGCTTAAATAACCATAAGACAGTAAAACAAGCTTGTTCTTCATATTGTGTTTAACTTTTTCTGTTTCAGGTGATACAAATTCAATATCAGGAATACCATGGGGAATTACCCTAATTTCACATTTAAGCCCGTAATCCTTCCTTAGTATTTCTTCCCCCTTCTTTGTCATCACTACAATGCCTGAACATTTATCCCCAATTGCCTGTACTACCCTCTTCATAACTGAATTCGGGTTAGGCAATACAGAGTGGAATGTCACAATCACCGGTTTTTTCAACAACTCTAAAAAGGTAATTAAATAACTCCCATATTCTCCGCCAAAAATACCAAATTCGTGCTGCAAACAAACTGCTTTTATCGACCTTATCTTGTTTATTTTCTTTGCAGCCTCAATATACTCAGAAATGTCACTATCATTTAGGTTCATTATGACTTCTTTAGGGTAATTATAGATGTTTACCCCGTTTCTATTCATTGCGAGAACTTTTGCCTTTAACTTCTTTGGAAACCTTGCCTCAACAGACCTTGACAAAGCGTGGGTAAAAGTAGCTATTCCGCATTCTCTTGGCAAATATGTTCCTAAAAAAAGAATCCATGATTGTTGTTGCATTGGCTCACACTTTAAGGATTTTTTAACTACTTGAATAAATAGGAGCGCTACTCCTTTTAAATCCGTCTGTCGTTTAGATGAGACTTGCGCTGATTTTTAGCACACCTGACTAAAGGTTTATTTTAGAAAAAATGGATTTTATTTTTAAAAAAAATTAGCATAATTTTTAATTAAAAATTATTTTATTAAAAATAATATTAAATTAATTTCTTATTAAAAAAATAATCACCATAAATTTTAATAAAATAAATAAGTAAAATAATCAAAATAATTTATTATTAAAAAA
>CAZIPK010000113.1:0-3328 GCA_964541135.1 uncultured archaeon
AAAACTCCAAGTATTGCCGGGGAAATAAACATTCCTGCAACAATTAGTTCAGACTGTGAAAGTCCTTGCTTTAAAAATTCTCCAAAAGAACCAAAGACGCCGTAATGAATTACTGCTTTGTTATTAAGTTTGTCATTATTGAACTTGGTTTTTTTGAAAAAATAAATATAAGTTATTCCAATAACAATTAGAGAAATAAATTTTGCATAAAAAGCGCCGTATATTCCAAGATTCATTATGCTTACAAAAAATATTATCCCGCCTAGATTAACTATATTTTCTGCTATTGTTGCAAGAAAAATGTTCTTAAAATTTCTAATTCCCCTGTTTAGGGAAAAGAAAGTGGATGACAAAGGATATAATAGAAGGATAAGTGCGGAAAATAAAAGGATATCAAAACTTCCCCCCTCAATTCCTGACATAAAGTCTTGTCCAAAAAAGATTAAAGCAATGGTGATAAGTATGGAGATTGCGTATTCTGCCAAAAAGACTTTTTTAAAAATCCTTATTGAGTTTGTTTGGGCGGAAAAATGCATTAGTAGTTCCCCCAAAAGGTTTGACCCAAAAAGTTTCACAAAGCCTATTGCAAAGGCTGTTGCATAAATGAATAACCCATAGTTTGCCTGGCCCAAGGAATTTGCAAGTATTAAAGTGTAGATGAAGGAGAACCCTATGGGGACAAATTTTGAAAGGTAAGAGAATAAACTGTTTTTTATAAAATGGCGTTTTTCAGACATATTTTTCAACTTTATTTTTTACACAAGAAATATGCATGTAACGGGTCACTTGGGTATACTTTTGCTTCAATTACATTAAAATTTGCTTTTTTTAGGGTCTCTTTAAACCAGTTAATTGAATGGTTCTTCTGCCCAAGTTCCCACTTTCTTTCATTGCTGGTAGTTTCTTTATTTTTATTTATGAAAAATATGGTCTCAAAAGGGGTTTTAATTAGTGGGATTTTAAAGCTGATATTAAAGAACCAGCTTTTTATTGGAATTGAGAAGATGAATTTTTTAGATTTTATCTCATAAATATTGTTCAAAACCTGCTCTAATTTGGATTCATCAATATGCTCCAGTACTTGAAAACAAAGGGTTATGTCATAAGAATCTTTGAGCATAAATTTTTTTGATATGTCAATAACCTTATCAGGGTTTAATTTTTTGTAATAATCAATAGAATAAACTTTAATCCCCTTATTTTGCAGATAATTTTTCATAAATCCGCTTCCAACCCCAATTTCAAGGATTGTTGAAATGTTTTGCTTGCCGCTTATTGATTCAATACACGCCGCCTGGGTTTTGTAGACATCAAATCTTTTACTTGAATCATAATTGACTGGCTCATACCACTTGCTTTTCAATTTCCCACCCCAAGTATAAGATTTAACCTTATTTTAATTGTTCTTTTTAATTATATCCAACAGTTCATTAAAAAATTTGTCGTTTGATATAGGATAGCCAAATATTTTTCTATGCCGTTTTAATGAATAATTGCAAAAAATTTTCAACTGCTTTTTTAGCTCTTTATTGGTTATATTAAGCCCCCTTTTTGACAAATAATATTTAAATAAACCTTGGGAGTTTATTCTTCCTAGAAAATCTTTCGGCAGTTCATTAGGCCTGAGCTTGTGAATGAATCCAAAAATATCAGTTAACTGGGCGCCGTTTTCACAATAATCTTCCCAATCGACAATATTTATCCCGCCCTGTTTGTCTATTATTGAGTCGTAAGGTGAAAAATCGCCATTCATTTGGCCGTAAAAACCGTTGGATTTTTCTGAATGGAAGTCAGCAATCCATTGAACAGCTTTTTTTTGTGCTTTTTCCCCTGCTTCTGCCGAATTTTCCCCTTTGACAAAATCAATTATTAAAATCCCATTCTTGATTTTTGGGTTTAATAAATTTATTTTTTTAAGGGTTTTAAATTCTTTTTTTATTATTTTTTTTGCAGTTTTGTTAAGGCCCATTTTTATTGCGTAAAATTTTTTATTTTCTTTTACTATCCCAAAAAAAACTGGCCTTTTTGGCTTTCTTCTTATGGTAAATGCAATAAGTTCCATTTCTTCAAGGTTTAATTTTTTTTCTGCAATTTTAAAGTCCCCTTTTGTTTTTTTTAGGAAAATTGGCTTAATGAAATCAGGGATGGATGAGAACCTGTTATTCGGCATTGCTAATGAGTATGCCTTTGCCGAACGAAGGACAAATTTTTGGTTATTAATTTTTCCGACGATAAAAACCTGTTCATTGCCTTTTTCTATTAATTTGCTTGGCATGAGAAGGTAATGGTCTTTTTCTCTTAAATCAGTCATGATTAATTATTGCTTTGCATAGTTTAAAAGCATTTAAGTACAATGAGTTTTAACCTTTGGCTAAGTTTTTTTAATTGATGTGTGGGTTTTTTTGATATGAACTATATTGATTTGCATACCCACTCGACAGCTTCTGACGGCAAGCTTTCGCCTTCAGAGCTTGTTAAAACCGCTAAATCAGCTGGACTTAAAGCAATAGCTCTTACTGATCATGATACAATTCATGGCATAGACGAGTTTATTGAGGCAGGCAAGGTTGAATCAATTGAAACTGTTCCAGGAGTTGAGATTGAAGTACAGGCAGAAGATAAAGGTTTTTTAGATATTCACATTTTGGGTCTTTTTATCGACCAAAAAAATAAATCGCTTAATGAACTTTTAGATTTTTCCTTAGGAGAGAGGGTGAAACAGAAAAAATTAATAGTAGAAAAGTTAAATAATTTAGGTTATTCAATAACTTTTGATGAAGTTCTTTCAATTGTAAAAAAAGAAGTTGGTCGCCCGCACATAGCAAAAGTTTTATTAAAAAATCATCCAGATAAATTTTCTTCCATCTCTGATGTTTTTGATAAGCTTATTGAAAGAGACAAACCCGCTTATGTGCCAAGATTAGCGACAGTATCCTTTGATTGGGCAATTAAATCTATTCACTCTTCAGGAGGGCTTGCAATTTTAGCACATCCATTTTGCAACAAAAACCCATTTAATGTTTTAGATTATTTTGTTTCCTGCGGGGGCGACGGAGTTGAAACGGTATATTGTTATAAGGAAGATATTAAGCGGAATATATCTCGTTCTGAACAAAAAATGCTTTTGGATTTAGTTAAAAGCAAGAAGCTTTTAGAATCTGGGGGTTCAGACTTTCATGGGACTAAAGAATGGGAGCCGAAACTGGGAACTTTTGAAGTTCCTGGGCGTTTCCTTCAAGAAATGAAAAAAAAAGTTTTTAGCTGACTATCCATATTTAATTTTTGGATAAAAGTTAGTTTTATATTGCTTTTATAGTTGAAATAATTC
>CAZIPK010000114.1:0-3310 GCA_964541135.1 uncultured archaeon
CTAATACTTATATTATCCGCGCCGGCATTTTTATTTATTATAAGTTACCCTAAATTACAAAAAAGCAAATTTGAAATGAAGTATTTGTTTCATGAAATAATTTTAAGTTATGCAAAGTTATTCATTTGGATGCTTATCGCCGGCGGGGCTTTATCGTTATCGGGTTTATTTTTATTCTTTATTTTTTTTAATCCAGTATTAATTATCTTAATAGTTTTATTTTATTTTATTATTTACCCTATTTATTTTTATTTTTTCGGAAAAATTGCGTACAAATTTGCTTTTTGGCTCTGGGAGACAGAAGCAACAGCATCTAACCGTCTTGCTTGGCTTGAGTTTAAGGATTTTATTTATAAAAATTCTGCTTTGGAGAGTAAGCCGTTGAAGTATTACGAGTTGTGGGGAGAGTTTTATTATTACGCGCTGGCGGTGGGTGCGATTAAGAATTACAAGTGAGTGAGTATCGTATACGTGGGGGATTGTTGTGTTTAAAAAAGAGTCAAAAAAATTTGTTAAAGTTTGTCCGATTTGCTTAAGCCCGAATTTGAGTGTAAGGATTTTTGACATGGGGAGTTATTACGACTGCAAGGATTGTGATATGAAGCAGTTCTACCCGCTTGAGTTTGAAGAAAAGGATTTGGAAGAATTGAGGAAAAAGGTTAAGAAAAAAACAGTTGAGAAAATTAATGGCAAAATAAACGCGAAGTAAAAATTAATTTGTATTGAGTGAAAATAAAAAATAATGTTTTTGTTTTGTTGTGATGGGGGAATTTCACTTACTGTTGAGGGAATGGGTTTTAGAAGAGTTTTTGCTGCCCAACATTATCCAGTGCTTCTTTACAAGTGCTCCAAAATATTCTTGAAAAGGGGGGCAATTTTTTGTGTTTCTCCACGTATTCTTTTAAGTATTTTTTTGTCTTTGGGTCGCTTGGGTAACCGCTTCCAAAGTCCCCGAATTTTTTAGACAGTTGTTCAATTTCTTCATCCCTAGTAACTTTTGCGATAATGCTTGCCGCACCCACAATTACATAATTGGAATCTGCCTTATTTTCGGCAACTATCTTAATTTTTTGATTTTCCTTATTCAAGTATTTTCTTATCCTTTTCTCAAAAGCGCCTTTAACCGCATCAGGAGAGTCTACATAAATGGTTTGCGGCTTATTCTCAAGCTCATTAATGAGTTGGGATATTACTTGCGCTTCAATTTCATTTAAAGAGTGCTGTGCCATTAAATCATTCAACTCTAAGGGCTTAATTATTCGCGTTTTTTCCTCTATTAGCTGCTTTTTTATGCCTTCAATTAGTGCTTTTCTTTTGTTTGGCAAGAGCATTTTAGAGTCCTTTACTCCCATTAATTTAAGCTCTTTTTCAGCTTCCTTATCCGCTACCGCAATGGTTATGGTCATGGGCCCAAAACAAGGGCCTCTCCCAGCTTCATCAATTCCTGCGATTAACATTAAAAATCACTTAATTTAATCCCTTAATTTAAATAATTGCTTAACTTAGTTTTTTAATGTTCTTACTTAATTTAGTTCCTTAACGTAAAATAATCCTTGCTTTTTATAACCATGCCTTAAAGCAATTTTTTGGTAAAGTATTTTCATTTGCCGCCTTGTTTGTTCTACAGTTAATTGACTGTCGTGCAACCATGGTTTTTTGTAGTAATGCAGTGATTCAGGCGCTCGGATTTTGACAAATTTAAAACCCCTGTTTTTTGCAGTGCTTTCCGCATCCTCAAGAAGATAGTCAAGTGCATGTTTTCCTTTTGTTATCCTGCGAAAATCATTCAAATATTTTCTCGCATTTTTTGAGGTCTGCATGGATTCAATAATCAATGCATCTTTTTCAAACCCTGGGCTAAGCCAAGCAATTTCCATGTCAAATTTATTCTTCAAGGAAAGCCTGCATTCAGATTCCATCTCGCCCAGGTTAACTATTGTTTGAAATAATCTCCTAGTGTTCTTATCAAAAGTCTTTCTTGGAAAATGTTTGTAAAAATCTCTTCCAAAAGTATGATACGCTTGGGGCTCGCCTGTAGGGTAGTGCAAGCCAGATTTTGGTCGGGCTAATTTTAATTTAATTGCCCTTCGCTGTTTCTCAATAATGACTAATGCTTTTCTTCTCAATCTTCTGGGGCTAAGCTTAAGTTTTAATCTCCTTTTTCCTGAATTTGACTGGATGGGCATAAAAAGATAATGTAAAAATTAGTTTAACTTATTTTCCTTTCGCATGATTTTTGAATTTAAGGAGTTCTTAATCAATTGCGTGCACAGCTAGTCGGTTATTTTATCCCAATTAGCGCTTCTTTTATTCTCGGTCTTTCCTTATCACAAGTCCTGCAGGAATCTATTGCGTCAAGGCATAGTGTTTTTACTTCCCTGACCTTGTCTAGTTGTGAGGGAGGGGCGTCATTTTGCCTTAAATCGTTAAAAGCTTCTTTTAATTTATTGTAAGCATTTTTTGTTGCATCCTGCGCAAGCAATTGATAGTTTTCTTTCGGGGTTAAATTCCTATAAGTGTGGCACATGTTGCAGTTTCTTTTAGCCGAATCAATTAAGCTTTGCAAGTGCGTCTTCATGCAATAATTAAGCAGGAAAAGTAATTTAAACTGTGTTTTATGCCAGTTTTTGATTTTGGTGGTAGTTAATTTCGTTTAATTAATTTTGGAAGATATTGCCTTAAAATTAAATTTTTTTAATTTGGATTTGGAAAAACAATGCTTTTTTCCTTAAAGCTTTTCGTTGCAAGTATTTTTCTAGCCCTTTCACTCAAAATAAAGTTTTTGTTTTTAAAGAAATTTAATAGTTCAAGCGCATTGTCTTCCCTTCCCACGCATAGCCAGGCGTTTTTCCAAAAAAAACCTTTCTTTTTTGTTTTCACAATTATTGTCGGTCCGTAAAGCAAATATTTTTTTGCATCAATTTCAATAATTTCTTTGTATTCTATTTTGTGACCGCAAACCAAACGATATTTTAAATAATTTTGAAAAAGAGTAACGCTTGGAAACAAGCCGTCGTGCGTTAGGGTGGTTGCTGTTTGCATTATTCTGAATTTGAATCCGTTTGAGGGAATTGTTTTTGGGATTTTTATTTTTCGGTAAGTGTTTGGGCTAAAAGAGAGGATTACAATTCCAATCAAAATAATTACTGCGATAACTAGAATAATTTCAGCAATCAAATCAATTAAATTCATTAAAGGATCCATGAAATATAATTGTTTTATGGAAATATATTTGTTTTGTTTAGGGCTTTTTGGTGTGTTGTCCTGAATTAATGTTCGCTCTTGATTTTAGTTGGTTGTACTCGTTTAT
>CAZIPK010000115.1:0-3267 GCA_964541135.1 uncultured archaeon
AAGGGAGGCGAAACTTTTTTGGAAAAAGTTGGGGCACTGCAGGATTTTTGCAGTGTAATGGAATAATTTTGACTCAAACAGATGTGCAGTCCGGTTTGGGGCATTCCATACTGCTCCGCTTCGGAGTCATGGCCAGGATTCCGCTGCAACCTAGGGCATGGACGCTTTTGCCACTAGCGAGAAGAGGGCTTTTAACTTAATTTAAACTACCTTAAAATGGAAAAAGTAATTAAAAAATTTGAAAAAATTAAAATTCAGGATGTTATTCAACTGCAAATGATTCAGGGAGGAGTTGGTGAAAGAACTTTTACCCAAAATGGATCAAATACATATCCAGATGGAAGGACAACTTGGGATTTAATAGGTGATGATGGTGTTCAGCATTGCGATGTGCCTGATGGCACCACACCTGATTGGTAACAAAGTAAACCAGAAGATATTATGATGGGCGTCCTTAAAGTGGACGCCTATTAATTTTTCTTATTAAAAAAAAGACAAATGCTTGAAAAATCTTGGATTTTTTTTGCGGTTTTTGTGGTTTCTTTACCACAAGCGATTTATTCTCAAAGCAATTTTCATATTGTTCATTTTACTCCTGATGAAGATTTTCCAAATTTTATTATTGGCCGCTGCCTGGAATTGGATTCGGGGTTGGTTTTTAAGTTATCCGATCTCAACAAAAACGGAAAGCATTTTGAAAAGGGGATGGAGTATTTATCCATCTACTACAGGCCATTGGGGATAAGTGGAGTTTCAAAGGTCGAAGACCAAATGACATTCAACCTTTTTGGACAATCCTATCAAGTACTTGTTTCTCCGCCCAATATTTTGGTGAAACCCTTGCTTGAGTCCGTTGCTGAGGCGGATGTTGCCCTGGTAGATACGCTTCCGGCGTTCACCGCCATCAACTTACAGACCAAAGACACACTCCATATTTCTGAAAACCTTATAAAAGGATATGATTTTCTATATGTATCCGTTTGGGCGCATTCTTGTCGCCCTTGCATAGAAGATATGCCGCAATTTGAAATTTTCGAAACCACCTTTAAAAAAAGAATTCTATTTATTCACCTCAGTTCAGAAAGAAATATAGAACAAGCGCTAGAAGTTCTTAATCAAGTTAAACCGCCTGGGATTTATGCCGTCTGTTCGGAGTCGGTTTTTTCAAGATTGAATGTTAGCGGATTTCCTCGGGGCAATCTGTACGATAAAAAAGGGAAATTAATGCGCTCTTTCTCGCATATCACCTCGGCTTTCAATTATCTGACGGCTCATTTTTAGACGTAATGCGCTATTTACTTCTTTTTTTTCTGTATTTTCTTACACTACCTATTGCCAAAGGCAAACAGGTTAAAATTCTTGTAATCGGAAATAGTATTTGTGAATATAATGACATGCTCGGGTTGTTTCAAAATATCGCCTTGTTGAATGGAAAGGAGGTTAAAATAAAAGCAACTTTTGAAGGAGGAGCCTCCATAGCAGAAAATATTTGTAAAAATTTGATCCCTGGCTGCAGGATAATAAATTATAAAGTTGAATCCCCATATTGGTTCAAAGAGAACAAACAATTTTCTTTTTTTATCGATATTTTTAAAAAGTACGATTATGTATTGTTTCAAGGCAGAAGCGCCAGCGATTCTCATTTTTTAGAAATTTCAAAGTCAATTGCAAATTCTATTTCTAAAAAGCAAACTATTTTTATTTTTCAAAATTATTCTTCAATTCTATGGAATGATAGCCTGCGTAGAGTTAGTCTGGAAAAGGACAAAGCTGTTTTTCAAACTATTTGCAACTCTAATAAACGTATTAAGCTTTTTCGGGTTGGAGATTTATTTGATTTTGCCCAAATTTATTTTCCCGAGACCATGCTTTTAAGATCAAATAATCATCCTGAACCCACAGGGTCTCTTCTTATTGGTGTTTATTTATACGATTCCATTTTTAATGAATTTCCGGCAATAAACATCAAAAAAAATCACAAAAAACAAATCTACGCAACAGATGAACTAGAAAGGTGCATCAATATTGTAAATGAATTCAAAAATGAATAACACTATTTTAATCTTGTCAAGTGAAAATGATTGGCCTATTAATTCTGTTGTTGACTGGATAAATTATCTTGGATATAATACCATAAGAGTTAGTGAAATTAACCTAAACTTGCCAAGTGAAATTGAAATCAGCACAGACGATAAAGTAAAAAAAATTAATATTAACATTAATTATTCAAAAATTAAATCCGTATGGCTCCGGCGACCACCATTTTTTAATTTTCACAACAACTTTTTAAAAGAAAAAATTTCAATTGATTTCATCGAACAAGAAAAACGAGCATTTAAAATGTTTTTTCATTCTGCACTTCGTCATGGAGCAAAAGTCTTGGGAAGTAGTGCCCAATACATAGATCCCTATTATTTAAGCAAGCTAGAATGTTTAATTATTGCAAAAAAATGCAATATTTTAACACCCCCAACACTAATTACCACCTCAAAAGAATCATTGGTCGATTTTATTAGAAATCATGGAAAATCAATTTTCAAACCCCTTTCCGATCCAGTTTTTGTTCCATTAAACGAAGAAGTCTATGCGATGTATACTCAAATAATAAATTTAGAGATGGTTGAAAAATTAAGTAGCCATGTTTTTCCAGTTTTTATTCAAAAGTATATTGAAAAAAAATTCGAGGTCCGAGCATTTTTTATGAACGGCACTTTTTTTTCTGCTGCTATTTTTTCTCAAAATGACCCTATGACAAGTATTGACTATAGAAATTACAATGTAAAAAAAGAAAACAGAGTAGTACCTTTTTTGTTGCCAGAAACAATTCAGAATAAAATTAAAAGGATATTCAAACACTTTGGCATGAACACTGGTTCTATTGACTTAATTTATTCAACTTCTGAAAAATTTTATTTTTTAGAGATCAATCCAGTAGGTCAATTTGGAATGGTATCCTCCCCATGCAACTATTACTTGGACAAAAAAATTGCAGCATTTCTTGTGTCATGAAAGAAAAATACTCCAAATATTACAAAATCGAAATAGAAAGAAAGGCCGCTTTGCCCATTCCGCTTGTTTTTATGCAAAAAAAAGAAGAACCTCCAACTTTTTTTCGTTTTTTATCGATCCAACATAATTCAAGACAGCAAAAGATACCAGTTATTCCTTTTTACAAACCCATAAGCAAAATAGTTAATATAGATGAAGAGCGACCAGCGATTCTCGCTTTAAAAAAAGTGATGATATAAAATATTAGGTTATTACCTT
>CAZIPK010000116.1:0-3241 GCA_964541135.1 uncultured archaeon
GTACTCCATTTTTCCGCCGGCTTTAATTATTTTACTTATTGCTTTTTTTGACGCATTTATTCTTAAGATTATCTGGTGTGTTGTTTCGCCCTGGCTTAGGATTTTTGTGTACTTTGTTTTTTTGTCCACAATGTATTTGGTTCCCTCTTTTTTTACTTTGCCTTTTGAAACTAATTCATCAAGAACAGAATCAAGCTTGCCTAACTGAATTTCTTTTATTTTTTGGTCTGATTTTAGTCTGAATTTTTTTCCTTTAAACCTGTTAAAAGTATCAAATCGGTGCTTATTTGCCCCTGCTTTTCCTCTTCCGCCCCTGCATCCTGCGCCCCTGCGGTTTTTGGTATTTCCTGCGCCCATAGTTCTTTGTCCGCGCAACTTATTCTTTTTTCTTCTTCTTCTTTCAACCATTCTTTCACCTAAAATTTAAATCAAATTCAATTTTTATTATAAACCAATTTTTTTCTTGTTTTACATCATTCTTCTAATTAATTCATTTATTTCTTCGCCCCTATTTCCAAGTGCTCCCCCAAGTTTGTACGGCACTTTTACGCCTTTCTTTCCATGCCCTCCAATCGGCGGATTCATTCTGAAAATATTTTTCAGCCCGGTTTTTTTTAATGATGCTCCTTTTTTTACTTTCTCAATTACTTTTTTTGCATCAATTTTTTCCCCGCTTTTTATTGGTTCCCCTCTTTTTGTTATTAATTCTTCAAGTGTCGCATCATTTATTTTCCCATAGGCAACGTAATCTTTTACTCTTTTTATCATCCCGACAAATTCTTCCCCTTCTCCAACAATAACTAAATTGTTCACCCTTCTTAGGCTCATTAAATCCAGTGCCTTTTTTATTTTTGGCGCAACATTTACAGTGCCTCTCAATCTTATTATTGCGTACATATTATCACAACCTTGATTTTAAAAAATTAAATTCATGCACTTGTTTCTTTTAATAATTTTCTTTGAATGTCATTTGACGCTTTCATTTTTCCTGTCTGCGCCAGGGCATCAACTGCCGCCTGGGCAAAGTTTAGTTGGATTGTTGATCTTCCTTTTGTCCTTCCCCAAACATTTTTTATTCCAGCAAGCTCAAGCACCGGTCTTATTGCTTTTCCAACAGCAAGCCCTGTTCCTTTTGGAGCAGGCATTAAGAGTACTCTTACGCTTCCGCTTCTGCCTTCAACTTTGAATGGAACTGAATGCTTATCTTCCGTGGGCTGTTCTTCCCAGGAACCCGATCCCCTAAATATTTTTATTAAATTTAATTTTGCATCCCTTTTGGCCTTGTTTATTGCAGGGAAGCGGTCAGCATCTTTTCCAGTCCCTATTCCAATAAAGCCGCTCCTGTTTCCAAGGACTATTTCGGCTCTGTAAGAATATTTTCTTCCAGCCCTTGTAACTCTTGTGGTTCTTGCAACTTCAATCAAATGTTCATCAAGCTTTATTAAGGAGTCAACTATTTCAGGCTCAAGTATTCTCATTCCTTTATCAAATATTTCATCAAGGCTTGTTATTTTTCCTGCTTTAACCACCCTTCCAAGCTCAGTTTTTGCAACCCAGTTTGACAACTGGTTTTGTCTTTCAATTATTTCCTTTTCAAGCTTTTCAGCATCAGTGTCCTCATTTGCAGCAGGGCCTTTTCTTCTTTTTTTATCAACAGTATTTCGCCTATTCATGCTTTCACCTTTTCTACTTCTTTTTTCGCTTTCATAAATGCGGAATTTATGTTTCCTGGTGTTATTCCTTCTTTAATGTATTTTGAAAAAATTGTTTTTGCTTTTTCGCCTAATTTGTTTGCATAATCATCAAGTGCTTTTCCATTAATCCTTTCTTCTGCAGGCAATGCTTCTTTTGAGTGGTTTATTGCAATCCCTGCATCAACCGCGCCTTTTAGTGCAGCAAAAATAACGCTTCCGTGACTTGGGTGTTTTAACCCGATATCAAGCACACATTCTTTCTTGCCCAATTTTTTCCCGATTAAATAACCGCAAAGATATGCTGAGGGCGTATTGTTTGTCCCATACCACCCGTATTTTTTCAATTCTCTTGAATCAACCGCGGCAATTATTTCATCCCCTCTGGGATTGTACTTTATTGCCTGAACCAAAATTCTCGTGTTGGTTTTTCTTACTACAAGCCTCAATTTTTTTGACTTTACCTGGGCCAATCTTTTCTGGTAATTTGTCTTGCCTTCCCTTCGCCTTCGAAATTTCACTTCAAATGTTGATTTGTGAGCCATTATTTTTTCGCCCCCTCAATATATTCAGTCAAGTGCCTTTTTCCCTTGAAATAGTTTCCTTTAATCTTTTTGTAAACCTCTGAATATCCAATTTCGCCAAAAGCCTGTGGATTTTTTTGCTTTAATTCTCTTAGCACTCTTCTTTGTGCCCTTACCATGGAGATCCATTTTTTTCTCTGTTGTGATCTTCTCTTTTTTGTTGCAACTCTTTTTCCTTTTCCTTTTTTTCTTCCCCTTGATTTCTTTTCGGCTAAGACTCTTGATCTGCCCCTGCTTTGTTCTTCGGAAGCCCTTTTTTTGATTACTCTTTCCGCGATTAATCCTCTTATATCATCCTTTGTCATGGCTTCCTTAACTTTAGCCATTTCTTCAGATTTAATGTAAACTCTTCCAACTCCCACCTTAAGTATTCTTGCGGCAAGTTCCTTTGCTTTTCTTCCTTCCATCTTTTCACCACTTTAATTTAAAACCCAAATTCCCAATTCATTTGCTTTTTTCATTATTTCATTTCTCTTCCTTTTGCCAAGATTTGCTGATAATCTTGCAGCATTTATTTTTGGATTAATTTTTGCAAGGTCATTTTGGTTGCACACCATTAATTCAATATAACCCGAAGGGTGCACTCCTCTTATTTCTTTTTGGCTTCTGTACCCTATTTTTGGCCTAAACCCGTGCTGAAGTCCCTTGTCAAGATCAATTCCGTGGGGTTTTCTCCACTTGTCCCATTTTGCGATTGATTTTCGCCTTATGTTTTTCTTTCCAAATCTCCCCCTAAATACGGGCGTGTTTTTTTTCTTGGATATTTTTTTCTGCATTTCTCTTGCTTCTTTGCTTTTTGATTTGTTTTCTCTTTTAATATAAGGGATATATTTTGATGCTGGCTTTTCTTTAATTTCTTTTTCCCCTACCTGTGGTTTCTCGCTTTTCACTGAGTCAGCAGGCTTTGCCTTGTCCATTGACAAATCTTTTTGGGTTTTTTGGGAAACTTTCTTTTCAGCCATGCTT
>CAZIPK010000117.1:0-3229 GCA_964541135.1 uncultured archaeon
GTGTGCAAGGCTCAGGGACTTATTCACCGCGTGTTAATGACGCGCGATTACTGGGGATTCCAACTTCACGAGGGCGGGTTACAGCCCTCGATCCGAACTGGGGATAATTTTCGGGGATTAGCGCCCCCTTTCGGGTTAGCATCCAATTGTATTATCCATTGTGTGTCGCGTGTTGCCCAGGAAATTCGGCTCATACAGACCTACCGTTGACAACTCCTTCCTCCAGATTACTCTGGCAGTCCCCCTAGAGTGCCCACAGACAAATCCATGGTAGCAACTAAGAGTGTTGGTCTCGCCCGTTGCCTGAGTTAACAGGAAGCCTCACGGTACGAGCTGGCGGTGGCCATACAGGACCTCTCAGCGTGTCAAAAAAGCCCTTCAGACTGTTTATCACTCTGCTGTCTTCCCTGGTAAGATTTTCTGGCGTTGCATCCAATTAAACCGCAACATCCACCCCTTGTAGTGAGCCCCCGCCAATTCCATTGAGTTTCACCCTTGCGGGCATACTCCCCAGGCAGCAGACTTATTGCCTTCGCGTCGGCACCCCAAGTCCTCGAAGAACATGGAACACCTAGTCTGCATCGTTTACAGCTGGGACTAACAGGGTATCTAATCCTGGTCGCTCCCCCAGCTTTCATCTCTCACTGTCGGGATAGTACTCGTGAAGCGCCTTCGCTACTGGAGGTCTTTTTAGGATCATCGCATTTCACCGCTACCCTAAAAATTCCCTTCACGTCTTCCTTCCCCAAGCAATGCAGTATCTTTAGCAATTCAATTGGTTGAGCCAACTGATTTCACAAAAGACTTACATTACCAGCTACAGGTGTTTTAGGCCCAATACAAGTGGAAACCACTTAGGGACTACGTATTACCGCGGCGGCTGGCACGTATGTTACCCCCCCTTTATTCGCCAAGCTTTTTAGGCTTGGCAAAAGACCACAGTGTGGCCACTCGAAATTCCCCTATCGCGCTTACGCGCAGTGTAGAGACTTCGAAACTGCTGCACCCCGTAGGGCTAGGGACCTTATCTCAGTTCCCTTCTCCGGGCGCCCCCTTTCAGGGCCCGTACGCATCATTGGCTTGGTGGGCAGTTACCCCGCCAACTACCTAATGCGCCGCAGCCTCATCCTTAAGCGAACACAACCGGTAATAGGTTGTTCCCTTTGATTGATACTACATTCCAGTAAGTATCAATTATGTGGCATCGCCCCCAGTTTCCCGGGATTGACCCCTCTTAAGGGTAGATTAGCTACGTGTTACTGAGCCGTACGCCAAGCATCCTTACCAGAACACTTGCGACTTGCATGTCTAATCGAATTTCGATAGCAGTTCCCGCCAGTAGGATCAGCTGGAATTGAACCGTTCAGCCGGTTCGCGGGCTGGGCTCGCTTGGAGCTCGCACGTTAACGGACTAAACTTTACTTCAAAGCAGATCCATGACTTGCATGGAAATTTTACTAACACTTTAGTATTAGCACTAAAACTCTATTTGGAATTGGTGTGTTAATATTTGAGCAATCTAAATGAATTATAAAATTCATTTATTTTCAACTATTAACATTTGAGCTAAATTCTCTCACCATTGTATAGCACCTGAATTAATTGAACAATAAATTGCCCAAAAAAATTCAAATTACTAATTTACAATGCTTGAACATTTCAAATGAATTTAATCACTTTCAAATTCAATCATTGTATCCACTAACCAACATCACGCCAAAAAAATCTCTGGCGCTCACGACCTGCATAGAGCCTTAAGGCTCACAGGAAATGAAAATCACATCGAATCTCAAAGCCGCCCAAAAGAATGGACACTTGAGGTGTTCAATTCGAGAACTTGCGCTTAAAAGCTACAAACCTTTAAGCCAATTAACTCTAGCAACCGCTCCACCAGGAGAACTTAATTGCTATACTTATTGCTCCCCTCAACCTTTATAAACCTTTCTTCAAAAATCAATTTCCAAAAAAGCTTATGTATCAATCCAAAACCCGCAATTTGAACCATTTTATGATTTTTGATTCATGCAAACAAAAAGTTATGTTGAAGTTGAGGGGTTTTTGATCAAAAATAACCTAATTAGTCTATTAAAAAAGAAAAATAAATCCAAATAATTTGGAAAAAACAAGGAAAAATGCTTCAATAATACACTTCTTTTCCATAATGCGCAAATAACTCTTTACTTCCCCAAGGAGTAACTTTTTCCTTATTGATTCCAAGCTTTTTTACCCATTCATTAATAAGCTCTTTTGTCGGGGCCTCAATTTCCATATAACATGGAATACCTTCATACTCATCAATATCAAATGAAACATTCCTAAATTTGTATTTTGCCCTTTTTCCTTTCAAAAAATCAACTTGTTTTAATCCAAAAGTAGAAAAAATTTTTTTCATTGCAACGATATCAGAAATAAATACCTCTGTTTCTTCCTCTTCTTTGACATCAACATTTGAAACCCTCTTTTTTATTGTAATAAATTTTTTTTCTTTAAATTCTCGCATCCTCACAGATTCTCTATTATTCCTTATCCTCCCATCAGGAAAATCAAAAAACCAGGATTTTTGTTCCCCTTCAACAACCTTTTCAGCCCCTATTGACTCAAGCTTCATTATTATATCCCCTCTATTAATTTCAATAATCTTTACTTCTATATCATTCATAATATTCAACCTATACATGATACTTAATAATTAAAAAAAAAACTTTAAAACAAAACATCAAACACAAAAGTGTACTAAAACAAATAACTTTCAACAATAATTTAAAATAAAAGCCAAGTTATTTATTACTATTTTTAGCAATTATTTTAATTGTTTTACAATCAAAATAATTATCATTAAAAATTTTATACTTGCCAAGGTGGCAGAGCGGTCAAATGCGGCGGGTTACTAACCCGTTTTCCGAAAGGAAACATGAGTTCGAATCTCGTCCTTGGCGTAAAAAACCACGATTTCTAATAAAATAACAATAAAAAAAACTTCATATGCATTTTGTTACATCTTTACCAGCTGATTTCTTATTAACTAATCAAGCAATATTTGTTTTATGCATCCAAAAAGAGAAACTGAGTCGCAAATTCTGCAATCTATTTCTATTGCGATAGCTAGTTTGGTTGACGTTAATAATAATAACATTAATTAGGGCTAGCCTTGGGGCCCGTAAATAAAAGCCATGGCGTTGCTCAATCCTCGCTTTTTGAGCTCCAACAAAAAATAATTTTTCAAAATTAG
>CAZIPK010000118.1:0-2126 GCA_964541135.1 uncultured archaeon
CCTTGTGCCCGGCGCACCACTTTTTATAGCAGAAGATAATAATTATTTCCAAGAAGCCGGGTTAAGCATTATTGCAACTCCATTTGACTCCCCAAATGGATTAGTTGATGCATTAATGCAAGGCAAAATTGATATTGCAATAACTAATGCCCCAACAGGAATAATTGCAGTAGCCAATTCACAAAACCCTGGGAAGATAAAAATTTATTCACTCGCATCTTCGACCAAAGATAATCCAAATGAAAGTTTAGTTGTTGGATTAGACAGTGAAATAACTTCTTTTGCTGACTTAAAAGGCAAGAAACTCGGAATACTGGGCGGATCAATTCAATGGAAAGCAATCACAGCCGAACTCTTGGCGCAACACGGTTTAACTTCAGGAAAAGAGGTAACAATAATTGAATTACCCCCTCTCTCGCAAGCACAAGCGCTTGCAACCAAACAAATTGATGCACTAATTGCTGTTGAACCGGTCAAGACAACAATACTAACAAAGAAAATTGGTAAAGAAATAATAAAAGCTCCAGTGGCAACATACATCACTGAACCATTTTTTGTGGTTGGCGGGGCAGTAAACGTCAATTTTGCAAAAAATAACCCTATAACTACTAAAAAACTACTTGAAGTAATTAACAAAGCAACTCTTGAAGTGAATGAATATCCAACCCAAGCAAGAGAATCATTAAAAAAACACCTAAACTTGAGCGACGATGTACTCTACAAACTAAATATCCCCCAATACGAAACATGCAACACAATAAATCAATCAGATATTGGAGCACTTCAAAAATTCTTTGACATATTCCAAAAACAAGGAATAACAAAAAATACAGTTGATGCTAAGGAGCTACTTTACTGTAACTAAATACTTTGAAGGAGAAATGAAAGTTCCATTATTGAATAACAAACTTTCATTTCTTTTCAACTTTTCTAAGAACCCAAAATAATTTTGAACATAAGAGGGTGATTTGGGATGAGAAAAACTTCAAAAGAAATGGTGATTACAGTTAACAAATTGTCAAAATCCTATGAAGATAACAAAGTCATCTCAAACATCACTCTTTTTATAGAACCTGGAGAAGTGGTTGCAATTTTTGGACCAAATGGGTGCGGAAAAAGCACTATACTAAATATACTATCAGGAGTAGTGGAGAAAACAAGTGGAAAAATTAAAATAAATAATTCTGATTCAAAAAAATTCAGCTACATTTTCCAAAACTATAGAGAATCTCTTCTCCCCTGGCAAAACAATTACGAAAACATTGCCTTCCCACTAAGGCTTAACGGAACTAAAGAAGAAGAAATTAATAAGAAAATAATCGAAATGGAAAAGATATTTCAATTTGAAGGGAATTTAAAACGCTACCCTTACGAGTTAAGCGGAGGGCAGCAACAAATACTTGCATTCATGCGAGCACTCGTAGTCGAACCAAAACTACTATTCATTGATGAACCATTCTCGGCGCTGGATTATGAGAATAACCTTCATTTAAGAAAACACCTGCAAAATTACTACTCAAAATACAAGCCAACAATACTTGTCATAACACATGATATTGAAGAAGCAGTACATTTGGCGAACAAAATATTAGTGCTGTCAAAAAAACCAACCAAAATAATTGAAATAATTGAAAATAACACCCCCTTTCCAAGGGGCACTAATTTTTTAAAAACAAAAAAATTTGGAGAAGTAAAAGAAAAAGTGCTTGATGCATTCCAAAAAGGTGCCAAAGTATGAAAAAAAATTTTCTAATAGGAATTATTATTCTCTTTGCATTATGGGAAGCAATAGTTTACTTTAAATTGTTCGATCCCTTCTTCCTCCCCGGGCCTGTTGAAGTAATTATTGAATTATTCTCACTAATTACAAGCGGGGCACTAAATTCTGACATCTACTCAACGCTCGCCCGGCTCGGATGGGCTTTTGGAATAGCAGCAGTAATTGGTGTTCCAATTGGACTCTTATTGGGATCATCAAAAAAAATATATGACAGCATGGAATTTGTAATTGATTTCTTTCGCTCCATCCCAGCAACGGCAATATTCCCATTATTTTTGCTGGTGTTTGGAATAGATGATTCATCAAAAATTGCAGTTGCCGCTTTTGGTGCAGCATTAATAGTAAT
>CAZIPK010000118.1:2136-3200 GCA_964541135.1 uncultured archaeon
ATATTTAACACAGCACACGGGGTAATGAACTCAAAAAAATCACGAATAATAGCAGCAAAACTAATGGGCGCAACAAAAACCCAAATATTCAAAAAAATATTATTCTGGGAATCCTTGCCCCAAACATTTATTGGAATACGAACCTCAATAAGCCTGGCACTAATAATAATCATTGTGACAGAAATGTTTATTGGAACTGAATTTGGTTTAGGAAGAAGAATAATTGACTTCCAATATATTTACAACATTAAAGGGCTTTACGCAGTAATCCTTTTAACAGGAATAATTGGATATGCAATAAACATGATTGTTGCTCAAATGGATAAAAAGGTAATCCACTGGAACGGAAAAGCATAAAAAAATCAATAAATGAAGAATCAAAATTATTTATAAATCAAATAAAAAAATAAAAAAAATTAACCTGCAATAAGCGCAATGAAAAACAATATTAACCCTTTCCCACCATATTAACTCATTAAACCAGTATACAATTTTAATAAAACTTAAAACAACTTTAAAAAAATTAAAAAGGCTTTGGTGATTAAATGGAAAAAAGTGAAATAAAAGGGATTGTTAAGGAAAGTTATTCAAAAATTGCCCAAAACAACGCTTGCGGATGCTCTTGCGGATGCAAAAGCAGCGAAAACACCAAAACAGCAAAATCGATAGGGTATTCTGAAAAAGAATTAAGCGAAATAGGTTCTGCAAATCTCGGTCTTGGCTGCGGAAATCCAACCGCACTTATTGAAATAAAAGAGGGAATGACTGTTTTGGATCTTGGCTCTGGAGCAGGAATTGATTGTTTTTTAGCAGCAAAAAAAGTCGGGAAAAAAGGCAAAGTAATTGGAGTGGATATGACTAGCGAAATGATTACCCTTGCAAAACAAAACGCAAAAAAGCTCAATTTTGATAATGTTGAATTTATTTTAGGAGATATTGAAAAACTTCCAATCGAAAATGATTCAATTGATGTAATAATAAGCAACTGCGTAATTAACCTTGCTCCGGATAAATTAAAAGTATTTAAAGAAGCTTATAGGGTTTTAAAGAAAAAAGGCAAAATG
>CAZIPK010000119.1:0-3156 GCA_964541135.1 uncultured archaeon
CCCTGCTGGAGCCTATTCCAACTGCTTATGTTTTTGATGACCGCGAATCAAAGGGCACTGCGAATTGGCTCACACAGCCGAATTTGATACCAAGAAACAAGCCCGAAATTAGTTTGGCTAATGAATTGGCTTGCCAGTATCTTGGAGTCAGGTTTTACATAATGGCGGGCGGTTCAGGCAGTAAATTTCCTCCTTCTATAGAGCATGTTAAATTGTTGTCAAAAAAAACAACTTTGTTTTTGATTCCCACCAGCGGCATAAGGACTGTTGATACTGTGAAAGAATTGCTTTCTGCGGGGGCTGATGCTTTGCACATATCCTCATTAATTGAATCAGAGGAAGGATTTAGTACTTTTGAAAAAATGTTTGCCCTTTCTAAAAAATATCCTCCCAAAAATTTTGATTGATTATTATGGCGCTTGTTGATTTTGATTCATTAGATCTTGGTTTCGACATAGTTATTATTGGTGCTGGGGCGGCAGGGTGTTCGCTTGCGGATAATTTGTCCGGTAAATATAAGGTGTTGTTAGTTGATTCAAAAGATTTCCCGCGAAAAAAGGCTTGTAGTGGAATAATTGTTTCTGAAGGGATGGAGTTTTTTGATGGAAAGATTAATGAATCTGTTATGCTGAGCCCGAATTTTTTGGATATATCTTATGTTGATGTTGATAATGATTTAGAAAAAAAAGTGGAAAAAGGGTTTGTTAATTCGAGCCGATTTGAATTAGATAAATTATTGCTGGATAAAATAGTTGATAAAGAGAACATTTTTTTCATAAAAAACACTATGTTTGTAGAGTTTATTGATACTTCTGACGGGGTTCATACAGTAGTGGTGCTTGAATCAAATGGCAGAATAAAAACAATTATTACGAAGTATTTGGTTGGTTGTGACGGGGCAATTTCAAGAATTAGGAAAAAAATATCAAAAAAAGACGTGAAATTTTATGTCGGTATACAGGAAGTAATTAAGTGCGATGCTAAAATTGATAGGGCCTTTTTTATTTTTGACAGTTCAATAACTGATTTTTATTCTTGGGTGATTCCAAAAGGGGAGTTGGTTGAAATTGGGACATTATTGCCTCCTATTGAGTCAAAAGAAAAATATGGTGCTTTTAAAGAAAAGATTTGCAAAAAGTTTGGAGTTCGCGGGGACGGTTTGGTTAATTCAGCAATTGTTTTGCGCCCGCAATCAAGGCAGGATATTTGTTTGGGCAAGGGAGGGATATTTTTGTGCGGTGAGGCAGCAGGGCTTATAAGCCCGAGCAGCGCTGAGGGGATTAGTTTCGCCCTTTGGAGCGGCAAATATTGCGCAGAAGCCCTTAATGACGACAAGCACCCTATGAAGGGTTACGAAAAAAGGTGTGCTGTATTATTGGAGCGGTTGGAAAAAAAATTTACAAAATCCTTTTTAATTTCTGATAAAGAAAAAAGAAAGGAATTATTTGGCTGATTTAAAAAAAGCACAAATTTTTTGGTAGTTTAAAGCTTTTTTTTTATTTAATTTTTTTTGAATTAATTACTATTAATTTAAATATTATTTACCTTATTTGTTTTCTATGTCCCTGTCAAGTAAGAAGGTAGTTTTTTCGGATATTGACGGAACTTTGTCCGAAGGCTTTATTATTCTAGATTTCATTAACTTTTTGAAAAAGGATGGCTTTATTAGCAATGAATTTTATTCTAATCAACTAAGTCTTACAAAAGATTATAAAAACGGGGTTATTTCTTATTTTGACTGGCTCGAAAAATGGGGGATATCTTTAGCCAATGAATTAAGTGGCAAAAAACAATCTGTTTTAATAAGCAAAGCAAAAAAATTTTTTCCAGAGTTTTTGGGCAAAATACCTTCCTCTTCAAAGGATTTAATAAATTACTTCCATGAAAAAGGCTATTTGGTTGTTGGAATAACTGCGGGTTTGTTTGAGTGTTCTTCTTTAATAAAGGATTATTTGGGCATTGATATATTATTTGCTTCAGTTATTAAGGCTAATAATGACGTTTATTGCAATCAGATGGAAACGGACCTTAATAAGCCAAATGGGAAGGAAAAGTTAATTAAAAAATTTTGTGAAAAAAACGGGGTTTCGTTGGATGATTGTGTGGGGTTGGGCGATTCCATGCAGGATTATGAAATTTTGAAACTAACTGGCAAAAAAATTGCGGTTAATCCTGATTCTGGGCTAAAAAAAATTGCGTTGGAGAATAATATTTTGATTTCAAATTACTCAAATATTTTAATGGATATAAAAAAGCTGGTTTAATTTTTTATAATTAACTTCAATTTCTTTATTTAACACACTTTTATTGAAAAGCTTTTTTTATCCCTTTTTTGGACTTTATCCAAATTCACCGCTTCATTTTAACAGCAGGTTTTGGTTTTGTTTTTAAACATTTTCCTCCCAATTTCTTAAGCATTTGGGGCCTTTTCTTAGGGGTTTTGTAAATGATTTGCATAATAGCGTTAGTGGTATTCGCAATTTTGGGTCTTTTTTCGGCGAAGTTTAGGGGCTATTTTTTTGAGGCTCTTGATTGTGTTTTTAGGAGAGTAACCTTAAGGAAGTGCACTACTTCTTTTGACAAAAAAATGAAGATGAAGGTTACTGCCAAAGTTTCGGGCTTGAATAAACCTGCAGGGTCTTTTGTTTTCAAGCACTTTGAAGTAATATCGTGGGTACTAACTATTTTGATGATTGTTTCCCTTGTATGGTCAGGGTATATCGCAGTGTCGGGAATTTATAATTGGGTGGCTTACGGAAATTGTTATGGCCCAAATTCAGACCAACAGTGCATTTTAAATGACTTATCTGGGGGAAATAATTCAGGGTCTTTTTTCACAAGTAATGTTGATTCTAATTGCCAGGTTCCTGGCGGTTAGTTTTACTTTTTTGGAGGGTTGATAATGAGTAAAAAACATGAAAAGCATGAAAGTCATGAAAATCACGAGCATAACCATTCAAAGCAGGCGGAAGAAACTTACCTCGGCTTTAGGTTGGGAACAATAGTTGTTTTGTTCGTGCTTTTGATTGCAACATCGGTAGTGGGGGTTGTTGTTGGTTATTCAATGGCGCCAGTCACTTCTGTTCAGAACACGCCCAATAATGGTGCGTTGGTATCTGAAAGCAAGGACGCTATTAAAGCATCAGTTGAAAAGTA
>CAZIPK010000120.1:0-3079 GCA_964541135.1 uncultured archaeon
TCATCTTCTTTTGGATTTAAGTAACTTGAAATATTCCCCTCACTAACCATTATGTGTGCTTTTAGATTTGCTTTTACAATAGGGATTTGTTTCATTACTATTGTTGAGCTAAATGTATCTCCTCCGTAAAGATTGAAATTAATTTTTTGGTCCTCAAAGCCTTTAACAGTTATGTAAAAAGTGTACTTCCCCGGAGTTCTTTTTAGTGAAATTGGATTACTATTTGCGGTAAGGTACATTGATTCGCTGCAAGTTGTATTCCAATTTGAAGAGCTTGTTGAACTACTTTCACTAATTGGCTTATCAAATCCACAGAACACTTCCCTATATTGTATTTGACTTGGTTTGAATAAATTGCCTTTTTCATCAACAACTTTTAGGTTTATTTCCCCAAGCAGTGGTTGTTCTTTTTTCATAACCACTTTTTCTTCAAATACTTCTCCTTCTTTTACCAAGACCTTGATTGAAGAATTATCATAACCTTTGGAATAGAAAGTGAAAGTGTATTGGTTAGGGATTTTTGTTAATTTTAAAGGATTGCTTTTGGCAATAGTTACTTCGCTAACGGAACAAATATTTCCATTTTCGTCATAATCACAGTAGCTTTCCGAGTAAGAAAATTCTTCAGGATTAAGTAATTTGCCTTCCTCATCAATTACCCAAAGAATTACTTCACCAACTTCTTTATTTTTATTTAAATAAACTATTTGTGAATGAATTTCGCCTTTTTTTAGGTTAAATTCAACATTGCTTGTTTCATACCCTTTGGCGCTAATTTTATATGAGTGAAAGCCCTTCTTTTCATTAAAAACTAATGGGTTTGCGCTAGCTTTAAAGCTTTCAAAAAGGCAGGTGTTTGATTCGCTTCCATTTGCAATTTCTTTTTTATTAGTTGTGCAAAAAGTATGCTCTACATTTATTTCTTCTGGCGAAACTAACTCATTATTTTTTGAATCAATTAAAACTAATGCGACATTATACTTAACTTGATTGCCTGATTTTTTTTCATTAGAAACTATTTCACCAGTTTGAAAAATTGAATTTTTTTCATTAGTTATTTTTTCATTAGAGTTATTATTTGAATTTTTAGTTATGTCTGTGCTTGTTGTTTGTGAAATGTTCATACTTGTTGTTTGCGAGAAAACCATGCTTGATAAAAGCACTGCTACAAGCAGAATTCCAATTATTTTTAAATAATTCATTAAACCCCTCCTAAAAACGGTTTTGCTAAGAATTATCTTGGAAATTCCTTTATTTAGCCCTTGTTTTTTTATTCGGTCAAAACCAAAGAAAAAGTTATTTCAAAATAGTGTTGTTAGTTTTAAATGATTTGAGTAAAAAAGGCTGAAGTTTATTAGAACTAATGGAGCAGTGTTAACTATTAACCAGCGAGTGGTTAGATTATTTGGAAATCGAAATGAAAATTATTTTTTTTGATTAATAAATCATTTTCCTGTTTTTTTTACGCCAATTTCTTTTGAATCAGTTTTTTATAGTCAAATATTGTATTATTTGCGGTGTTTAATTGGCTCAAAAATCATCTTCTTCCCAATCTTCCCCAGGAGTTTTGTATAAAGGAATAACCATGCAAAGCGAGCCTTTTGAAGGCGAAACAAAAACAACTTTTTGGGATGGAGACTCACGCCAGAAGAATTCATGTCAGCAGTTAAAGGAATATTAGTAATTGGAATGATTCTTGCGGTAATAGTTTTTGCGATAATATTTTTTGTAGGGCTGGATATTGTAATTGACGAAAACGCAGGAACTGCAATAGGGCTGGGCTTGTTAAAAGAAATACTTCCCGAAGAACTTGCAATGGCGGTTTGCGCAATGATTGGAGTAGCTGCAATAGCCATTGTGGGGATATTTGCTTACCTGATTTATTCTTATCCAATTTCGGCGGCAGAGGAAGAAAAAAACAAAGCGCTTACATACGTTCCTGAAATGGTGGGCTACTTAATAATGTCCATGAAGTTAGTCCCGAATTTGGAGAAAGCGATTGAGTTTGCCGCAAAGCACGGGAAAGGAAAAGTGGCTGATGATTTTAAACGTTTAATCTGGGATTTTCAAATAGGCGTTTATTCCTCAATAAGCGAAGGCCTTGATGTAATGGCTTACCGCTGGGGAAAATATTCTACAGAGTTAAAAGAGTCACTAATGAAAATAAGGGCTTCAGTAATGGAGCCTTCCGAGTCAAAACGCTATCAAATACTTGACAAAACAATGCTTGATGTTTTGGAAAGTGTTAAAGGAAAGATGGAGGATTACGCACGCGGCCTAAACCAGCCATCAGTAATGTTATTTTATATAGGCGTATTACTTCCACTGCTTTTAGTAATAATCCTCCCAGTCGGCTCAGCTTTCTCCAACATGCCTTTTGCAACAACCCCTGTTCTCGTCATTATTTACTGTATTTTAATTCCCTTCCTTGCCTTTAGTTTTGCAAAAAGCGTTATAAAGAAAAGACCCCCGACTTATGAACCCCCCAAAATTGAAGATAATTTTTTAGGTCTTCCCCCAAAATGGAGCATGAGGTTAGGGGGAAATTTTTTTGATGCAAGGCTTTTTTTTGTAGGAATATTAATAGTTGGTTCTTTAGCCTCTTTTTTCCTTTCAGTTGAAGGCCTGCCTCCAAAAAGCCTCTTGCCATTAAACGAGGACGGCGACCCGATTTTTCAAATAATTCCTGCTGACAAAACACTTGAAGGCATCTTCAAGGACTCTGATATTGGAAAAGATTATTACGAAAAAATAGTTCTCGATCTGTATTTTATCCAGTTAGGGGAAGGATTTGGAGGAGGGGTAAGGGAAGGAGAGTATTATAAGAAACTTCTCCTTGAAAAGGTTCCTCCAGAACAAGCAGAGGTAATTGTGTTAAAGGAAAAAATTGCCTTCACGTCATCCCCCCAAAATGATCCGACAAAATACATTTTCTGGTCAGGATTTATTTTGACTATTGTAGGGGCTGGATCATTCTTGCTTTATTATAGAAATATTTACAAACGACTGGCGCAATTACAGATAATGCAAATGGAGGACGAGTTTAAGGAATCTATGTACATGATTGCTTCAAGGATGG
>CAZIPK010000121.1:0-3072 GCA_964541135.1 uncultured archaeon
TATCCTATTTTTTAAGTATTAATTTTGTGTAATTATTTTTTTTACCTGTACTATTTTAATTTTATTTTATTAGCCCTTTTGATATTACTTGTAATAATTTTTATTTGTTAAACCCCCGCATAAGAATATTAACTTTTTTGTTTAGAATTGTGTTTATGATTGAACTTGAACGAACATTTTTGGCAAAACAATTGCCCGACGGGCTAAAAACCTGCAAATCAAAAGAAATTTATGACATTTACATTCCAAAAGTCATTGCCCAGCACGCTCCAATACGAATTAGAAAAAATGGTGATAAATACGAACTCACTAAAAAACAGCCAGTAGTTAAAGAAGATCACTCGGTTCTTGAAGAACAAACAATCATTCTTTCTCGTAACGAGTTTGAACTACTTGAGAAAGAAATTTCAGGTAGAAGAGTAAGAAAAACAAGGTACTATTACCCATGTAATGGCAAAGTTGCTGAAATAGATGTTTTTTTGGACGCACTAACTGGACTTGTACTAATTGATTTTGAATTCAATTCAGAAGATGAGAAAAAAGAGTTCAAAATGCCTTTCTTTTGCCTTGCTGAAGTATCCCAAGAGGATTTTGTTGCAGGCGGAATGCTTTGCGGCAAGAGATACGCTGATCTGGAAAAAGACTTAGCCCGCTACAACTATCAAAGACTATTCTTAAAATAACCTTTTTTTGAACTAACAACCACTCTTTAAAGAACCGGCAATATTTGCCATAAAACCTCTCAAAGCAACCTTTAAAAATAAGCTCATCACCAAATTAATTATTGCATAAATTAAGTATTGTATTCGTGAAACGAATAATTTAATTGCCTAGTTGTGGCATGTCCGCGCTAAGCGGAGTTAGATGTGCCCTGGCTGGGTAAGTCATGCAGAGGTGGCAGAGTGGTCAAATGCGCTCGGCTTGAGACCGAGTTCCCGAAAGGGAGCGGGGGTTCAAATCCCTTCCTCTGCGTGTTTTTTTAATCGCTTTTCATCGAATCATAAATTACTTTGTACCCTTTGGCTGCTAATGCTGCTTCATCTTTAAGTATTTCTATATTTACTAAGCCTGCTTTCTGCATTTCTTTGGCTTTAGAAAGAATGTCTGAATTTGCGTATAGTTCGGTGAAACTTTGGCTATCCATGGTAAACCTAATGTCTGGATTAATTGCAGGGCCTTGTGTTGTTGTTGGATAATTATTTGTTATTGTTGTTGAGAAAACCTGCCCTTTATCAGTTACGACGGACTCTATTACTGCTGGTTCTCCAAAAAAATACATGCTTGAATGAAGCTTGTATGCCCCAACTTCATTTAGTGCCCAATTAATATTTTCTGGTTTAATTTCATCAGCTGACACAAGAGTTGGTTTTGGAATATTTGGTTTTGTTACAAAAGAAGGGGATAGTACAAAAAAATATAAGAAAAAAATAATCCCAATTATTATTACAATTGCAATTGCCCCAAAAACTAATTTTTTTTTCAACCAATCACCTTTCAAACAAAACCTTTTTTTGAATTATTATATGTTTTTTGGTTATTAAAAACTATCTTTGCAGGAGTAAAAGTTAATCAATTTTAGACTAACTTATTTTTTTGTTAAAATAGGGTGCGTTGTAGATTATAACCTTAAAATTACTGAAATTGGGGAAAGTATTAAATAACCCAAAAGGGTTATTTTGTTTAGGATAAAATAAGTTAGAGGAAATAATATGCTCGCAAGAAGAAAATTAAAACCAAGTGCTTTTTCAATTGGGAAAAATGGGAAGACAACGGTAAGGTTTAGGGGAAATAAATCGCCAGATGATGGATTTTCTAAACAAAGAATGGCTAATAGTTTGCGCGCAAACAGGAACAGATTGACCTCTGCTCAAAAAAGAAAACTTGCCGCTCTTGCGCAGGAAGGTTATTAATATACTAATTATTTTAACTTTTTTTTGTTATTATTGAATTCCAATTTAATCCTAGTTTTTTATTAATCCTAGTTTTTTAATTATTTGCATCCTGTTATACTTTATGTGCGGAATAATAGGAACAGTCAATATGGCGCTTAGCATGGAACAGGTTGGTGCGGCACTTGACTGCATTAAGTATAGGGGAATTGATTCAAAAAAAATTTTGCCAATAGGAAATAAAATTCTGTTTGGCCACTTATTGCATTCTGTAGTTTCATTGCTTGCTCAGCCACTGGAAACAGACAAAAGCGTTTTTGTTGCAAATTGTGAAATTTACAATTGGCAAAAATTGGCAAAATCAAATGAGATAAGTGCAAAGAATGACGCTGATTTGATTCAAAAGCTTTTGGATAAAAAAAATTTTTTTGATTCAAAATTTGGTTTAGCTGGTGTAGAAAAAAGAATTCTTGAAGTAATTGATTTGCTTGACGGGGATTATGCTTTTGCTTATTATCACAAGCAGGCAGGAAAAATTATCCTTGCAAGGGACGTTATTGGCGTAAAGCCTTTAGTTTATTTCTTTGACAAAAAAAATGGATTTGCCTTCGCATCAGAAAAAAAAGCTTTGGCACATTTTGGACTAGACTCTATTAATTTGAATCCGAGAAGAATTGCAGTTTATGATATTAAATCAAAAAAACTGGTTTTTTTTAAAAGAAACTTATTCCTTTCAAGAAAAAAAAAGCTAAGTTCAATTCAGCCCGCTAGAAAAATGCTTATTGATTCGATTAATAAAAGAATTCCAAAAAAAAATCTAGCATTATTCTTTTCTTCAGGAATTGATTCTTTAGTTTTGGCAAGATTGCTTAAAAAATCCAAAAAAGAAGCAAGCCTTGTTTTTGCAGGGGTTTTTGACAGAGAAAGAGGGCTTAATGAGCCCGTTGAGCTTAAGGATGCAAGGCAAAATGCAAAACTAATTGGTTTTGATTTTTTTGAAAATTTGGTTTCATTAAGAGAATTTGAAAATGAATTGCCAAAAATTATTAAACTTATTGAATCAACTGATCCGATAAGAGTAGGGGTTGGGGCAACATTTTATTTTGCTGCCAAAAAAGCCAAAGAAGTTGGGGCAAAAGTTGTTTTTTCTGGAAGCGGCGCTGATGAAGTATTTGCAGGGTCT
>CAZIPK010000122.1:0-3039 GCA_964541135.1 uncultured archaeon
GTTTAAACAATTAGGCATCATCTTTCCAATTAATTTCTATGTGGCGCCCATCACAGAAGGGTTTTTTCTTTGATTCTCCGCATCTGCAAAGAGAAGCAAATCCTTTTGATGGAATTTCTTTTCCATTTGAATCTTCAATAACAAAGTCCCCGCTAATCATTAGCGAAGCATTTTTTGATACCTTAATTTTTGTTTTTTCTCCAGTCATTTTATCACTCCTATTTGATAAATAAAACTAACTTTTTTTAAACTAAATAATTCATATTATTTTAACCCAAAAAATCCCCCAATTATTTTTATTAAGAAACCAGAAACTATGTAAATTATGGGAATTACTATTATTGGCAATAAATACTTCATTTTACTTGTTTTTTTAGCAGAAATTTTTTCCTTTACTAAAAAAAAGGGCAGAACATTCATTGCATGATAGTTAGTCATTATATACGGAAGAAACGCAATCATTAACGGAGCAGATATTAAATAAAATCCTCCATCGCCTATTGTTTGCCCTAAACCCATAAAAAAAAGGTATTCGAAAAAACCGTATTTATATTTATTAATTAAAAACCAAATAAACAAAAATACGCCAAAATAAACCGGCAAAGTAAAAATCAAGTCAATTAAGTAGTTTATAATAATTCCTTGAAGCGAAGTAGTTGAGTTTATTATTAATATGCTAAAAACCGGATTTGAAACCATATACGTGCCTTCGACTATTGCGGCAAGAGCAACTCCAAAAATCAAAAAAGTTTTTCTTGGTTCAAATCGTTTTGTATAGTTTAATAGTAATGGTAAAAATATTATTTGAATTAAAATAAAGCCTAAAATCATTGTTCTTGTTATATTATCTCTTGTGACGCCCTGAAAGGCAAGTATGCATAAAACTATAATCAGCCAGGCAATATAAACCCAAAAAAGTTTAGATTCCTTTACTTCTTTTTTAATTTTGCCCAGTTTTCCCTCTATGTTATTTAGTTGAAGCTCTTTTGACGGGCGCTTTATGTCCACACAAAAATAGTCTCTTCTTTGTTTATATTAATTTCCTTTTGAAAAGCGGGAGTTTGTCAAATTGCCAAATTTTTTGAATTACCGCTAATTTTTAGTTACTGAAAAATTAAAATTAATTGCCTAAAATTTGATCCTACTTTAAAATTCTATCCAATTATTTTATTCTTCTAAAGCGTATAGTTGCATAAGAATTGTGCCTGCTGTTGCTTGTGGCAGTCACTCCTCTTCTTGCTGTTCCCAAGCCAAAGCTTTGCGGATGGATTGATTCAAGTAGCCTTCTTTTTTTTGGATTGTCAAGAATTTGTTGAAAAATATACCTCGCCACTTCTTTAGCGGGAGCATTCCACCAAACTTGTGTTTCAAAATTGTATTCAGCAAGCCCTCTTCTAAAAGAAGTGTCTGATTTAACTAAACCCCCACTTTTATCCCTAGTTAACCCAGCTTCTCCTGATAAATAGTTCACATGCCCCATTGATCCCTGAGCAATTGATTCTTCATGCACCCATTCTTTTAGCCCCAACTTTTTTCTGTGTGCATTAATAAGATTGATTAATTCTTTATGCAATTGTGCTTCTTCTTCACTCATAACTAATATACTTATTTTAATGATTTAAACTTTGCGCAAAACAATTGCCCATAAAAAGCCTAAAAACAGCATTAACTTCAAAATTAATTTTAAATTTAACTTATTCACCAGCACATTATCCATTCCTCATCTTTCACGCATCTTTCAAGTATTCTTTTTAATTTTTTAGTTTCTTTGCCTAAAAATGGTTCTTGCTTTTGGGACAACATGATTTGGAATAGGCCGCTTAAAACCTGATTCTCTTCGATTAAACTCATTAATTCGCTTAATTCTTTCTCTATTTGCATGGTTAATGATACTTTCAAATTCAAGTTGCTGTTTTGGGGGAATTTTTTTACCTGTTCTTAGTGCCAATATTCTTTGTTTAACTTCTTCCGGAATTTCCCTGCCTTGTCTTCTAAACCAAAGATTAGAATAATTATTTTCTCTCCTAAGATAAAATCCGACAAGGCTGTTAATCTCAGCCCCAACTTTTTTTGAATCTGACGGTCTTCTGCCTTTTCTAAAACCTTGTTCCGTTGCGCCCAAATGTCTTAAAGCAGTTGGAATAAAAACTACTGGAATATTATGCGACTCTTGATAATGCCCATTATCAGAAAATCTCGAACTAACTCCAACCCCCATAAAGAGACGATTTAAATAATACTCTAACCCATACCCGGTTCTTTTCTCTGCAAAATTAATACCTTTGCGCCTTAAAGAAGGTTTTCTTAATAATTCTGCTTTTCTTCTTGGATTATCAAGCACTCCATTTAAGTGGCTTAAAAGAAGGGCTCTTTGGCCACTGTTACTTTGGGTGTGCCCTTCAATGGTTCCAACCACCATTCCTACTTTAACTGGTTCCTTAATTTCCTCCCATTTTCCATTAGCCTCATTTTTAACAAGTTTCTTCTTAAAGCCTTCATCAATTCCGAATGGATTTATTGTTACTTTGTTATGCCCAAGAAGGACCAACATTCTTTCAACGTCCCCTTTTTCCACTCCTTTTATATCACAATCAAGCATTAGCATTCTCTGATTTGTAAATCTTTTTACTTTAAAATAATCTTTCCTAAAATACCTCACTGCTTCATAAAATGCTGCTGCTTTTCCTTTATTTCTTGAAAATTGTCTCACAATAATATCTATTTTGAGTTCTTCTGCAGCTTCAACCGCTTTTCTTGATGATTCGTCTTTGCTCCCATCATCCACCAATAAAATCGTTCCAATAATCCCTTCTTCTTGTAGAGGTTTTAACTGTTGAAGCATGCTTTTTACATTATGCGCTTCATTATACATTGGGATAAAAACAACTGGTTTTTCCTTCGGCATAATAAAACAACTACTTTCAGAAAATAAAAACTTTAGCTTAAATTTAACTTAAAAATGACTTTTCAAGTATCAAAGTATCCTTGCTTTTTAGTACCCTTGAAATAATTTTAATTTTAAAACTAATTTCAATTAAT
>CAZIPK010000123.1:0-3029 GCA_964541135.1 uncultured archaeon
GTGAAATATGATTCCAGTGGAAACCCACTATGGGCAAAAAATAGCACAAGCACAGCAACATCAAACAACCAGGGATATGCTCTTGCGGTTGATTCTAGCGGAAATATTTATGTTGGCGGACTTTATGGGCAAGGAGACTTAAATATTGGGGGAAGTTTAAAATTAACAAATTCCACTGCAAATAATGATTTTTTCCTGGCAAAATATGATTCCTTGGCAAATCCTCTTTGGGTAAAAACAGCATCTGCTTTATCAACAAGTAATGAAATAATTTATGGGCTGGCGACAGATTCAGGCGGAAACGTTTATGCAGTCGGATATTTTGGGGCATTTTTATCAGGGACGATTGATTTTGGAAATGGCGTGCAACTAACTAACAGCGGGGGCACTACCGATTTTTTTGCAGTAAAATACGACTCTGAAGGCACTACTCAATGGGCAAGAGGTTCTTCTGTTTCAGGTACTTCTACTAGCAATGATATTGCAAGAGGAATTGCAGTTGATTCTAGCGGAAACGTTTTTGTTGCAGGAAACTTTTCAACCGTTTCAGCTCCGCACTATCTGAAGATAAGCCAAGACGTAACACTTAACAACACAAGCCAAGGGTACACGGATTTCTTTATAATAAAATATGGATATAGATAATTGGAGTAGATAAGTCTTCTTTTAAATTTTAATCCTGATTAACCATTTGGTCTTGGAGTTAGTTAATTAACTTTGAATTTTTGCATGATTTTTTATTAATCTTTTTTTTTATTCTGCCTTGGTAAGTTATTTAAGGCTAAAAGTAGTATTGTTTTTGATGATTAAGATGAAAAAAACTGCAGCCAAAAAAAACTCTTACCCAAAAAGAGCAAATTTTGTGCAAAGCGCCAAACTGGCGGGCAAAGGTAATAAAGTTTTAAAAAAAGGGGAAGAAAAAAAATTTTTGAGAACCGATTATGGGGAAGAAAATTTATTCAAATCAATAATTAATTATTTCTCAAAACAAGGCGAGAAGATAAAGTCCAGCAAAAGAAAACAATTCTCATTCTTTTTAGTAGGATTTTTGGTTTCTTACTTATTGATAAGTTTTTTTGTGGGCTTGATTCCCGAAATGGCAATAAAGGATGGTGTTGGAAAATCAGTTGCAGGAATATTATCCGCGCAAGGACAGAGCGTTAAAGAAATTGGGGTGGTGGAGTGTAATGAGACAATGATTCTTGGGGCAGAGTATCAATCCCAATGTTATTCTTTTTTTGTTCAAGACAAACAAATAATGATATCTTGGCTATGCACAGGAGTTTTGGAAATAATTGTACTCATAAGTGCAATAATTGTGAGCTTTGGAGTTTGCTGGAATAAAAAAGTCGTGGGAATACTATTTGCAATAGTTTTAGGGATAATTTTTAATTTAATAAGAATCACTGTGACGATTAATTTGATTCTAACCCAGGATGCACAAACAGTGGAACTTGCACACGATTTACTCTTTAGAATGATTTTATTTATTTACATAGTTGCAGTATATGTAATCTGGTTCTACTGGGCGACAAAAGAAAAAAATTGTTGATTTGTGAAAAGCATTTAAAGAAAGTGTTATTTGTTTTAGAATTTAAGGGTTTTTTTTGGTGCTTTTTTATTTTTACACATCGTCTTAGGTGAATAATTTTTTTAATTTGAGCAAAATGTTTTTTACCCAAATTTGATCAAGGGCGCAATTGTTATTCTGCTAAATTCGGATTATTAGGGTTTTCTTGTGACATTGTTTTCAATTCTTCAATTTTTTCTTGAATATTAATATATTCGCTTGTTAACACTCTCATTTTTTCTACTGTTATTGGGTTACATTTTTCAAGGCTTCTAATTCTATACGAACATATGGGGGAAAGGCTGGAGTTACCCATACCGCATTCTTCAATTTTTTGAAGCTGGTAAGAATTCATTAAATCTGAAGCGACGGAAGCCTTTAACTCTTGTTCTTTTGCAATGCAGTCTTCAATTATTTTATCTGAAAGCAGTTCCATTCCAGCAAAGCCCGCTTTAGAGCACATATAATATCCAGAAAAGCTTAGAATAGTGTCTGCCGGCTTTGTCCATGCTTTAGCAATTTTTTCTATGCTAATGCTTGTAGAATCTATCTCTTCCTGCGTTGCGACAATAGCTGCATTTGCCTGTGAAATGGACTGGCCAAGAGTAGCTATGGCAATTATTGGAACCGCTTTTTTTATGTATGGCTGGATGCACTTTAATGTATCTACTCCGCACGTCTTTGCCTTCTCACTTAGTGTTTTCATCCTTGCAACATAGTCTGAAAGGGCCCACGATTTCTTGTGATAGATTTCCTCAAGAGTTTTTGTTAAATAGCTTATTTCAACTTGCAGTTTGGAGAAGTTGGCCGTGTCTTCCGCAATTTCTGCGGTTAACCGCTTAATATGTTCCTTCAAGAGATCGAGTTGTACGGGGGTGAATAACTGCCCGTTGGGGGATTTTCCGCTATTGAGCGCATTCTGAAGGGTATTTAGCGAACCCCTTTTTTTCTTTATCTCTTCTGTCAATTCTATTAGGAGGCCCATCTTTTCCTTTTTGACCGCGGCTGTGTTTTTTCCAGTTTCCTCCAGCCACGTCATTGTGTTCTCTTTCCAAGTGATGATTTCTTGAAGCTCATATTTTATTATTGATTCGCATTCCTGGAGTCCGGCAACGCCAGGAAGCCCAGGACCTTCAAAATTTGCTGTTATTTGAGGCGCTCCAGCTGCCTGGCCTTCAGTGGCTACGGCCTGAGGCGTGCTTGCCGCGGTGTCAGATGAAATTGGCATGGAGCTGTTCAGGAGGTCAATGAACTCGCAGTAGCTGATTTCTTCTACAAGTTCAGGGCAATAATCATTGCATTGGCCTTGTTTGTAGTAATTTCCTTCTTTACACTCATCCTCTTTTTTAGGATCATATCTGCTGCAAAAGGATTCTGTTGGTTTTATTCCAACTTCAGTAAATATTGCTGAATTTGTTCCTGATTCAGAATAAGTTATAAAAACTCTGCTGCAACCTGC
>CAZIPK010000124.1:0-2967 GCA_964541135.1 uncultured archaeon
CTTTTAAAACTCCTCTTCCAGCATACCTCTTTTTGTCCCCATCACGCAATTCAAGCGCCTCATAAATCCCAGTACTCGCTCCACTTGGAACACTAGCCCTGAACAATCCATCCCCAGTAATAACATCGCACTCAACAGTCGGGTTTCCCCTTGAATCAAGAATCTGTCTTGCCCTTACATTCAAAATCTTATCCATAATCTCAATCCCCATTCTTCTTATTTAGCGTCCAAACCATTATCTTCTCTTTAAAGTATAAGTTATATTAATTATTTGATCCTTTCCTTTAAGAAAACAATCAATGTTTTTCTTACTCACAATATAATCTATTTTTTCGTTTTCATTATGAATGTGAATAATTTCTCCTTCACTTAAAGGCATTCCCCCTTCAAGTTCTCCATTAATCGGCCCTTTTCCTTCTTCAAAAACAACTTTGGTGTTTTTTTTAATCATAATAAATCCATTTAAAAAAAGAGCAAAAGGCTTAAATAATAAGTCGAACTAAGTTAGTCACATGGATAAAATGACTAAGGAAGGGTTAATAAGACTCGGGCTGGCTCGTGGACTTACCCAACATCAACTCGAAAGAATGACTATTGATCACTTAAGGCACTGGTTAGCACAAGGAATGCACATGGATAAAAAATATCCCCGAAAAATACCACCCAAACATGGAAGACCAAAATGAACTATTTATTTTTTTGATTTCAAAAATTGCCTTTTAAAGAAGCTAATGTCTTTTTATTTAGTCAAAATCTGTAAAATAAGCATTATTTTTCCAGTTGATTAAATAAATTACTAGTTAATTCAAACATTTCTTAAATGAAGAAAACAAACAACGCAATGTAAAGTATTGGAACTACAATAAACATCAAATACTCTGTTCTTCTGTGAATTTTTTCCACTAAATGCGTTTTCTTTTGTTCTGTTAACTCAAGCAGCACAACATTGATGATAAAAGTCGCCATCAATATCCCATAAGTTAAACCCATGAACTTGTCAGCAAACGTCAAATAACCAACAGGAGGTATTTGATTTGCTATTGAAATATGAAACATTACCGCGCCTGTTAAGCTTGCCCCCGCCATCGCAAGTCTTGTGGTTATTTTGTCAGGATCAAGCAAAAAACTAACTAAAACCACCATTAAAATAAAAAACACGGGCAAAAATGTTTTCAAAAAAGAATTAAAAGCAATCCTTGAAATATTTACTTCAAACACATACTGCGAATAAGTTTCATCATAAACCTTGTAATCATGATTCTGGACAAACGCCTTCCACCCATCAACATTCCACCCTGAAAATAAAATTGAATCGTCAAAACCAGTGGATTCTACATCAGCAACATAAACCAACTCGCCAATAGTTTTTGTTCTATCCTCAATTAGTATTTGAATTCTTTGTGCATCAAATGGAAATTGCTTTAAATCCACTGGGCTTGCCAAATTAGCCTGAATCCTGTAAAACTTTTCTTTTGGCAAATCAATTATCTTATCAACGCTATTTGCCCGACCATTCACAAATTCAAAACCAGTTGTGTCACAATTTAGATCACACTTCATTGACAGATAAAAATCAACAGTAAATGCCCCTGTTGCAATCTCATACTTTCCTAAATTAAGCACATAAACAGAAACATCAACTTTTTGTGCTTGTGCAAACACTCCTTGCACAAATACCGCTGCAAATAAAAATGCAAAAATAACCCAAAATAAGTAATTTTTTTTCATAATTTAATTTTTAGCAAAGATTTAATTTAAAAGGCTTTTTATGGGAAAAAAAATTTTTAAAATAATTTAAAAAAGCACGACTAATTCAAAAATTAAATAACTAATTTAAAAAAAACCTCTTTTTGGGAGTTAATTTAACCAATCAACTTTGAACCAAACTTGTTTTTAAGTTCAATTAATTAATTGCATTAATGAGAAAAAAAATAGTAACCATTGGAGGAGGGACAGGATCATTTACCGTGCTTTCCGGGCTCAAAAATTACCCCGTCGAATTAACAGCAATAATTTCAATGATGGATTCAGGAGGAAGCACGGGAATTTTGCGAGACGAGTTTGGAATACTCCCCCCCGGAGATGTTAGAAGAGCACTAATAGCACTAAGCCCAAGCTCAATAATGCGCAAGCTTTTTGAATACCGATTTGAAGAGGGAAATTCATTTAGCGGGCACAGTTTTGGAAATTTATTTCTCACCGCACTAACACAAATATTTGGGGGGGAGGAAAATGCAATCCAAAAAGCAAATGAGATACTTAATGTTAAGGGAACTGTGATTCCAGTAACAACCAACAATACTCAACTATGCGCCGAACTGACTGACGGCTCATTTGCGTTATCCGAATCAGAAATAGGCCCAAAACCTGTTAAAAAAATCTTTCTCTCAAAACCCGCCAAAGCCAATAAAAAAGCGTTAGTCCAATTAAAAGAAGCAGATGCAATAATTATCGGCCCAGGAGACTTGTATACAAGCATCATACCCAACTTCCTGGTAAAAGGAATACCAAAAGCAATAAAAAAATCAAAAGCAACAAAAATTTTTATATGCAATATCATGACTAAAGGGGAAACAAAAAATTTCACTGCACTTGATTATGTGAACGAAATAGAAAATTATCTCGGATTAATCCCTGATTTAGTCATAATGAACAATAAAAAACCATCAAAAAAAATAATTGTCCGCTATTTAAAAGAAAATTCAAAATTTGTCAAGCCAAATTATCCTGGAATAAAACTGCCCATGCTTAAAGAAAAGGATTATGCAAGGCATGATTCAAATAAATTAGCTAAAGCCATTTATTCGATTTTGGAAGAAAATAAAAACCTAAAACCAAAAAACTCTAATAATAATTAAAAACCCAGAACAACAAAAACTTAATTACCAATAATCTCAAAACAGCACAAAAAACAGAATAAAAAAAATGGGGAGTTAGTTTAGTGGTAGAATCGGCCCTTGGGGGCAC
>CAZIPK010000125.1:0-2932 GCA_964541135.1 uncultured archaeon
CCGTAAGGCACTTTGGCTTTAAAGCTTGTTGCCGTGCCTTTGGGCTCAACATTTATTTGATTCCCGCTTGCATCCTTTAAAACGGCTCTTCCTTCTATAAGGTCCCCGTCTGAATTAATCAGGTTTATTGTTATTTCAGCTTGGCTTGAGAGCCAGTTGAAAGCAATAAAGGCAATTACTAATACTATCACAATTATTACCGCGAGTTGGATGTATTTTTTTACTGGGACTTGGGGTTTTTCGTATCCGGAATCATAGCCTGAAGGACCGTAATATTGCTGCTGCCCCAAATCATAATTTGGCTCAGAATCTTCCTTATTAAACAAAAATTACACCAAGATAATTATAATGTTCTTTTTTATAAAAGTATTGTGGGGCTTAATTTGCTGGTTTGTGCTGGGGGGAGGGCTTCTTTTGCAATCCAAAATAATTTGCTGACTTTGCATAAGTATTTGACTTTAATGTCAAATTTAGGGGGTTCGCATAAGATTAAATATTTCCTTGCCCTATTTTTTTTATGAGAATGACTTTAATCGGGTGCAAGGGCAATAGCGTCAATATTTTTCCTCAGTTGATTAAGTCTCTTTCAAAGAATATTGCGGGGCTTGAGATTAATGAAAGGTTTGTGCCTTTTTTTGAGGACATTCCTCTTGTGGCGCTTGAGTCTTCAACAGAGAGCGAATTTATCCTTGTTTTTGCATTACTTGATTCAAAAAAAGAAATTGATTTTTTGAAGAAGAAGCTGGTTGATGTTGAAATTAAATCAAAGGTTAGGATATTGAAATACATTATGGAAGATGATTTTGCTGGCTTAAATGAAGATAATGTTGCAGAAATGAAGGAGGAAGTTGTTAAGGAATTAACAAAAACAGTAGTTGGTATTTTGTTTAATGAAATGGAGTTTATGCCTGATGAAAAAAATGAAGAATATTAGCCTTGACATTTATTGCTTGCCATGCTTTTATTTATTTTCTTTGTTGTTAATGAGAAATTAAGTTTTTAATTTAAGCTTGGCTTTTATTAATCTCAGTACTTATTTGATTTTCCTGTTTTTTTAGATTTTTTATTTCATTTTCCATTTGTTCAATAAGTTTTTGGGAGTTTTTTAGCGCAAACCCCTTTTCTTCATGAACCTTTTTTAGAGTGGTTATTTCCTTTTCAAATTTCTCAGTAAGTTTTTCCTCAATCGCCTGTTTTTTTTCTTCAAGCTCTAAAAGCCTGTGAGTGTATTCGTTTCTTTTATGGATTGTCTCTTCTTCTATTTCAAGCGCGAGGGTTTTTGCGTAATCACGCTCTTTTTTTAGTTCCTTTATCAGTTCAAGTGTTCTGGCGGCAAATTCTTTGTGCATTCCTTCAATTTCTTCCACTTTTTCTTTTAAGTGAATGAAGCTGCCTTCAACGTAATTTATTTGGGCAAAGTGGGTTTTTAGTGATTTTTGGGTTTCATCAAGGAGAGTCGAAAGCTTTTTGTCAATTTCGTGTGTTTCGCTTTCTATCTCTGCAACGCTTTTTTCAGGAAGGTTGCCAAAAAAGGTTTTGCGCTTGAATTCAATGTTTCTTTGCTTTAAATCGTTAATTTCATTTTCCTTCATTTCAAGCGCTTCTAATAAGTGCTTTGCTGTTGAGCCTTTTTTTACGAAAGGCATTTTTCTTGCAGCTAAAAAGTTTTTTACTCTGTCAATCTGGTACCTTGCTTTGAGCGATAGGGAAAGTATTTTTTGCTGTAAAGAGGAATAAAGGTCCGGGACTTCAATTGCTTCGTTTTCGTTTACAAGCTCTTGCCTTATTTTTTTCCTTTTTTCAAGAGTTATATTTGAGTCAAGCAGGGTGATTTCTCTTGCAAACTCTACAAGCAAACCATCAAGAGTGGGGGTGTTTTTTTCAAGCAACAATTTTAATTCACGGTTAATTTCCTCAAGCTTTAAATAAAGCCCTTTTATTCGCTTGGTGTTTTGCTCAAGCTCAAAAACAAAGCCCTCCCTGTTAAGAGTTGCCCAATTAACCCTGCCGACCGCGTCATGAAGGGCATTAATATCCTTGACTATTAAATCTACTTTTTCTTCAATTACTGCCATGCAATGATAATACAATTAATGTATTTATTAATTTGCTTTTTGAAAAGAATTAATAAAAAACTTAATTCACCAAAAGTCAAAAATTTTGTTAATATAAATGATTTGGCTTTTTCTAAATATTTTTTTTAATTTTTAAGGTATTTTTAATTTTTTATGATGTGCTAAATTAGTTCAATTCTAATTTAGAGAAAGAATCCCAAAAACAATTTTACAGTCCCCATTGCTTTTAAAGTAAGTCCTTACTTCTTGATTGTTATCACACACAAGCATTTCATTTCCGCTACAGGAATTTGAAATATTTACTAATCCGCTTACAAATAGGGGCTTTAATTCATTGCAACTATTGCCTCTTCTTTCTCCATTTACATTTATGCATGAATAAGCTACTTCAGTGCAAACACCACTTGGTGGAATTAATGCTGCCACAACAAAACAAATCAAAACGAGAACTAAAACAATTACTCCTATTATTAAGATTTTTTTCATATTTATTTTATTGTTCAGTGGTATATAAATGTTGTCTTTTTTTGAGGTTTTTGAAAAAAATATTCCGAATTATATTGGGCAAATGTATGTCAGGCAAAAGTATAATAATATTAAAATCTTATTTAATTAAATGGTTGTGATTAGGATTTCAAGCAGGAATAGGGTTCAAAACTTTTCAAGCAATAAAATAAAAAATTTGGCTATGCCAGCCATTGTTGAAAAGCCTTTTTGGAAAGATGGTGTGGAAAGGTCGGCTGCACAGGGTACTATTGAGTATTTGGTTGTTATTGCTGTTGTTGTGGTTATTTCGCTTTTGGTTGTTGGTTTGGTTACTGGTTTTTTTTCTAGTGGTTCTAGTGCGGTTAGGGTTA
>CAZIPK010000126.1:0-2910 GCA_964541135.1 uncultured archaeon
CGGGCGGAGGAGGTAGATATTATGTTAATAATCCACAGAACCAGAAAAATGATTTAAATCAAAACAATGATTCAGGAAACGATTATTCTGGTGAAGAAGAAACATACACTTATCCCACTATCCCAGGTGAGATAAGAAACCGGCAAATCGAGCCGGAAAAACTAACGCTTGATTTATTGCCAGAAATGGCGATTAGAGAAAGTCAGACTCCAAGCGGGGGGTTCTCTTTCTTTGAAGCAAGGCAAATGCTTTGGCCAATAGGTGCTTTGATTTTAATAATAATTATCGTGCTATTAGTATTAAGAGGAAAAAATGATGGAGATTATTTAGACAAAGCACTGGACCTCAAGCCTTACCGACACAAAAAGTGGAGCGAATGGAAATAGAGCCCGCAAATTAAATCTTTTAATTAGACTGGTTAATTGATTATGGTTATAAATTTTTTAATTAGTGAAGGTAATTTATTAGGGATTCAAAAACTAAGTTAGTTTTTTTTATTTTTTTCTTTCTATTGCCTTGAACACCAAATCGTTTGGCCTTACACGCTCGCTGACTTTTACTCCAATTAAATCGCCTTTTTTTGCAAAATTAATTTTTTTGTGATGGGATTCCATAGAATCAAGCTTTTGCATAAGAAAAGTTGTTTCCCCTTCAAAAATCAATTCATCCCCTTCTGCTACATCATCAACTATCCTGATTTCAGCAACCCCCACTTTGGAATAATAATTAACCACGATGCCGATTTGCGCTCTTTTTTGTTTTTGAAAACTCCCCTGCCCATTTGCAAGGTCTTTTTTGCCAGGAGTATTGAAGAAAAAGCCGTCAGAAAAACCTCTATTATAAACTTTTTCAAGCTCATTGTTCCATTCCTCAATTTTTTCCTCAGTAAAATTTTTGCTTCTTATTGAATCAATGGCCTCTTTGTAGCATTTTGTTGTAGCTGCAACATAATCGGCTGGTTTTGTCCGCCCCTCAATTTTTAGTGAATCAACCTTGCTTGCAATTATTTTATCCAAAAAATTAATTGTCTTCAAATCTTTTGGAGAAATTATGGTGTCGCCTTCCAAATAAATCTCTTTTTTCTCAAAGTTTGGCGCTGAGCCATCCAAAAAAAATGCTCTCCTGCATGGCTGCAGGCACTCACCCCTATTGGCGCTCCTCCCAAAAGCATCATGACTCAAAAAGCACCTGCCTGAAACAGAAATGCACATCGCCCCGTGGATAAAAACCTCTATTTCAACCCCTATTTTGTGCGCAAATTTGGTAATTTTTTTTATTTGATCCAAATTAAGTTCCCTTGCCAGAACAATCCGCTTTACTCCAAGACCAGCGAATTCTTTTAATGCAAGATGATTGCTTACTGATGCTTGGGTGGAAAGAAAACAGGTTAATTTGTGTTTTTTTGCAAGAGCAAGAACCCCAAGGTCTGAAAGAATTACTGCGTCAACGCCTGCTTTTTTTGCAGTTGCCAATATTTTATCCACTCTTTTAAGCTCATTATCAAAGATAATTGTGTTCAATGCAAGGAAGCCTTTTACATTATATTGGTGGAGATAAACCATTAACATTGACAGCTCATTTTCTTTAAAATTGGTTCCAAGGTCCCGCATGTTATAGCCTTTTATGCCAAAATAAACTGCATCAGCCCCGTTCTTTACTGCAGCAATTGCGCAAGAAAAATCGCCCACTCCTGATAAAAGTTCCGGATTCATTTGACTCACAAAAATAAATGCTTAACCGAAATTAATTATTTAAAATTGATTTAATTTTTGTTCGATTGCTTAGAAATCCATGTTGTTTAAGCTTTTAAAAATCATTGGGTTAGAATATTATTATGCCAAAAATATTATTTTCACTAAATGAAGCAAATGCGCTGGTAAAAAAAATTAAACCCTTGGTTGAAAAGTTAGAACAACTAAATGAACAACTCTATTTGTTGGACAATACTAAAATTGAATTTGATGATGAAAATATAGAAAATTTTTTACTTGAAGTTGAACTGAATAAAAATTTCCACGAAAAAAACATGGAACTTTACTCAATAATAGGCTCTTTAATAAAACAAGGGTGCATAGTGCGTGACATTGAAAAACATGAATATGATTTTTATTCAAGGCTTGGGAACAAGGAAATAATCCTTTGCTGGGATTCAAGAGAAGAAATGATAAAAAACTGGCATTATGCTGGGGAAACAGCAGAACAAAGAAAACCCATAACAATACTGCAAGATTCGTACTATGAGCAATTGAAAAAAATGAAATAATGTTTTTGAATAACTAATTGTAGTTTAAAATTTAATTTTTTTTAATTAGTTTATTAAACTATTTTTTTTAATTTATTGAATTTTTCGAAGTTAGCTTTTTTAGTTTCCCCTTCCATGCGGTTTTTGAATTGGTCTGTTTGGAGAGCTTAGTAATTTTCTCATTTTTTGTTCCCTAAATTCTAATTCTTTCTTTTCTTTTCTAAACCTCCATCTATCCATGACTTTTATTCTTCTGTGTTCCTTAACACTTGCCCCTTCAGAACCAATTTTTTTAAATCCGCCAAAACCAGCTGTGCACAAAATTTTTGATAGTTTTAACTCTACGGCCCCCAAAATCCCTATGTTTTGCATAAATGCGGGAGCTTGCCTGGAATAATGAACAGTAACTTCTCTTTTTTCGCGGTTAATATTAATGGTCGCAGTTGCAAGATGAGTATCTTTATGTTTCTTCACTGACTCAGCAAATGTTTTTGCAAAAACTTTGTCCACTCTTGCAATTTCTTCAGGGTTTTTCACTAGCTTTTCAAGGTTGGATTGAGTAACCATAATCATTGAAGGTAAAACAAAAGGTTTTTCACCAAAAAAATACCTCGATTCTTGGGGATGCTTATTTAATTCATTAAAGTGATTTACGGACATTATGCTTA
>CAZIPK010000127.1:0-2890 GCA_964541135.1 uncultured archaeon
CCCCTCATAAACCCTTGAACGGTGCAAATTTGTTTCAAAAGTTATCCTCCCGCTGGAAATCAATCCAAGCGACAAAAGGGCAGAGTAAATTTTTATTTCGTTAAAAGTCAGGCCAATTTCTTCCAAAAAAGACAAATCCATAAAAACCACTTAAAAAATATTCAATCCAAAAAAATAATTTTGGCAAAATAAATTATGTGAAAAAAACTAAACGACACTAACCCCCTGAAATATACTTCTCCAAAAACAAATATAAAACTTTGGTTTTGTCCTCCTCAAACAGGAAGGCACTAATATAAGTAGTTTTAAAGAAGGATTTAGTTAGGTGAGCAAAAATGAACAAATCAATTATTTTAACCACATCATTTGTAATGGCAGTAGCTATTTTGTTTGGATGCACAAATACTTCTTCAAACTTTGGACTTAACCAAAGCATGGAAAAAGTAATTATTGGAGTTCAAATAAACCAGGACAGCGCACTTGTACAAATCGCCAAAGAGAAGGGCTTCTTTGAAAAACACGGAATTAATGCAGAAATTTCTGAATTCACTGCAGGAAAATTTGCTTTTCAAGCAATGCTGGCAAACTCAGCAGATTTTGCTGTCTCGGGAGATGTGCCAATAACTTTGGCAAAAATGAATGGGAATGAATTTTATGTAATAAGTGAAGTCGGAACCAACCCAAACAATTCCCCGCTGCTTGTAGCTGATGATGGCACAAACTCAATAAAAGAATTCTTTTCAAAAAGCAAAAGAAAAATCTCCACTTCAATCGGAGGAACCCCTGAATTTTCTTTATACTTAATGCTTAGAGAAAATAACATTAACCCAAACAATATTGAAATAATTGCGCAAAAACCTGAAGAAATGGTGGGCGCTTTTTCAAAAAAATCAATAGATGGTTTTGTAATATTTGAGCCATACATTTCAATAGCAGAAGAAAAAAGCGAAATTAAGACAAAAATATTCAAACTAAACCCATCAACTTATCCTACTAAATATATCTTAAGTTCAACAAAACAAATTGTGGATAATAAACCAGAAACAGTAAAGAAGGTACTCGCCGCCCTAAAAGAAGCTGAAAGATTTGTAAAAACAAATCCAAGCGAGGCAGCAGAAATTGTTTCAAAAAGATCAAAAATTGAACTAAAAATAATTCAAAAAGCAATGCAGGATTATGACTACACAATGCAAATTTCAGAACAATTAAAACAAAACATGAAAATGCAGTCAGATTGGGCGATTGAAACTAAAAAAGTCAAAGAACCATACCAAACAGATTTTTCAACAATTTTCCGGACGGAATTCATTTCAGAAGCCAATTAATGTCTAATTGAAACAAAATAAAAAAATAAAATCGGGTGATTTTTTGAAACTAAACTGGAAGGCAACTGCCTTCCTAATTTTTATTCTACTACTCTGGGAATTAACCTCTTCAAGCGGAATAATTAACCAAGCGCTTTTTCCAGGACCAATAAAAGTCTTTGGGGCATTTAATGCATGGGCAACAACAAGCCTTATTAGCGATTTCTTAACAAGTAGCTGGCGATTAATTTTAGGACTAACAATGGGTATTTCTTTTGGGGTTTTTTTTGGACTATTAATGGGCAGAATAATTTTCTTAGAAGAAACAATTTCCCCATTATTACACATTTTGCGCGCATTTCCCCCAGTCGCATTAATTCCATTAATTATTATTTGGTTTGGAATAGGCGATAGCGCAAAAATATTCTCAATTGCTTTTGCATCATTCTTCCCAGCATGGTTAAGCACCTTAATTGGAACAAAAACAATAAACAAGGATTACTTAAAAGCTGCCAAAATATTTAAGAAAAAAACAATTGAAACCTATCAAAAAATAATTATCCCAGCAATCACCCCGTTTATTGTAAGCGGGGCAAGAATAAGCATAGGAATGGGTTTTATCATGGTTTTTGTTTCAGAATTAGCAGGAGCATCAAGCGGAATAGGGTACACCATTGCCTACTCACAAATAATCTATAGAACCGATTTGATGATTGCGGGATTAATTGTACTAGGATTATTTGCTTTTATTGCTGATTCTCTTTTGGTTTTATTTTCTAAAAAAATAATTCACTGGGGGAACCAAAATGGCTAACCCCATACTATCCGTAAAAAACCTAAGCGCATCATACAATGAAAAAATTATTGAAAATATTTTCATATCATTAAAAAAAAATGAATTTATTACAATAATTGGAAAAAGCGGGGAAGGAAAAACCACCTTGCTAAATTCAATAGCAGGGTTAAAGGAATGCAGCGGAGAAATAAAAAAACCCAATAACATATCAATGGTGTTTCAAAATTACTCCTTATTCCCGTGGATGAATGTAATCGAAAATATCTCATTTGGATGCATTGAAAACTTAACAAAATCCGAAAAAATAAAAAAAGCAACTGGGATAATAGAAAAAATCGGGTTAATTGGAAAAGAAAACTATTACCCAAAAGAGCTCTCCGGCGGGCAACAACAAAGAGTGGCGATAGGAAGAGCGTTAATGGCAGAACCCGAACTAATCCTTTTAGATGAACCTTTTGCGAATCTTGACAGCCACACCAGATTACAAATGCAAAACTGGATGATTCAACTCGCAAAAGCCAACAAAAACTCAACAATACTTGTAACCCATGATGTTGATGAAGCCCTCTTACTAAGCGACAGAATACTATTGCTACAAAATAAAACCATTTCAAAAGAAATAATTGTGCCCTTTAACAAGCCAAGAAAAAATGGGTTAAGATTTACGCAAGAATTTCAAGAATTAAAAAAAGAAATACTAAACCAGTTCTAAAAAATCAACCGCGTCAAAAAAATAAGTTTAAATATTAAAAAAGCTTTTTATTAATATGATAAAAATAAATAGTTTCAT
>CAZIPK010000128.1:0-2867 GCA_964541135.1 uncultured archaeon
CCTTGCGTCGCCATAAACTTTGGCGAAATCAACGCATAGTCCCCAATTAATATATTTTCTTCAGGATTTTCAATCATTATTTTTGCGTTATCAAAGCCTATTATCGAATTGTTCATTATTTTTATTGATAATTTGTAAGTCGCGTTATTTAATGCATCAAATGAATCTGTAAAGCTTTTTGTGAAATCTTCAGGGTCAGTATAAGTTGCTGTTAGGCAGAATGACTTTTCCTGGCTTATTGTATCACAAAGTGTTTCTGTTCCTACTGAAACATAATCCCATTTTAGTGAAGCGTATAATTCTTGTTTTGTGCTTGTCTGTTGTGCATTTCCAAGTTCATTATCCACTCCATCCCTTTCGTACTGCCCGTTAAATACTCCCCATGCCCTATAACCTATGTCAAGCCTTTCTTCCGCCTGGGCGGTGTTTCTGATTTTTACTTTTGCGCCGACTATTATTTTTCCAGCAACAAACCCCCCTTCAACCCACTTTATCTGCATCCATTTGCTTTCCTCTAAATTAAGATATTGTTCGTCTGTTGCATAGCCTCTTGGCCGATTGTAAGTTGCTCCAGTAGTAACAACTTTTTGCCCGGAAGCATAAACTTCTTTAATATAAAACCTGTCAAGCTCTGTTTTTGTTATATTGTCTTTTCCAGAGAGCATGAAAAATCCAAGCTCTTGGTAATTCTTTGGGGCAATTACTTCAAATATTGCATCATATTCCTGGTTTGGCTCTACTTTTGCAACCCTCATCCCGTTTTTGTAAAACCCCAAATGGTTAACTGCAAGTTTGTCCACAGGGGGTTTTGAAAGCACTACATCTTCTTTTACAGTTCCAGCGCCCACAAGCATTTTTGGGAGCGTAGTGTATGATTCGTACCCTTCTTTTTTTATTACCGCATAAACCCTTTTGTCGGCTTTAAGGTTAAATTCTATTGACCCGTCAGCGTTTTCAATTAATTTTTTCCCGCTCGCCGCATCAGCCCCAAAATCGTCAAACAACTGGACTTCTGCGAACTGTATGGGCAATAAGTCCCTGTCTTTTACCGATAGTTTGTAAGTGCCGATTGGTATTTCGAGCTTTACTTGGTATGTTTCAAGAGAGGTTGTTACATTGAATTCTTTTGCTTCGCTCCATCCAGAGTAAATTGATTTAAATGCAAATACTTTGTATTTTTCCCCGATTTTTGAGTTTTGAACCGGCAACCATTCAACGTACCCGTTGTAATCGGTTAATTTTTCCTGGTAAGGAAGCTTGTATAAATCATCATCGGTTTGGACAAATATCACTGCTTTTGCGTAAGTTACGGGTTTGTTGTCCTGGTCCACTATCCTTGCTTTTAATTTGTTTCCGCATTGCCCGTCATATCGCCTTAGTGTTAGTGTTTTTGCTTCGCCTATTTTGGCATTTGTCGTGGCATCGCAATAATTGTCCTTTGTTGCTATAATTAAATAATTTGCGTCTTCAGTAATATCAAAAGTTACGCTCCCGCTTTCATTGGTATCAAAAGCAACTATTGGAGTAACTTTTTCACCCACTTTTTTATTCAAAGTTACGTGAACTCCGCCAAGTGCCCTTGCATTTTCAACGGTGGTCACAGTTATTTTTCCAAGGATGCTTTTCTCAAGCTCCATTGTTATTGTTTTTGCGCCTGTTGATTTTGAGAGTGAAACCATTTCGCTTTCTTTTGACTTGTACCCCTGCTCCATTGCGGTTTTAAATTTATAATCGCCTTCAGGGATATTAAATACTGCCTGGCCATTCACCGATGGTTTTGTATCTATTGGGGAGTAAGGATTGTCCACCCTATATGCGCTTACTCTTACCGCTTCGCTTACTACTTGCCCGTTAGTTCGCAAATTTATTGTTGCTTGCACATTTTCAAGCGGAACTGCTGGCTTTAATTTGAACACGCTTGAAACGCTGTCAATAGTAAAATTTGCTCTTTCATATTTGGTGGAGGTTACTTCAATAGTTAGTGTTCCGCATTCTTCCGACTGGCTTACGTTTGCGGTCCCATTGTAAATTACATTGTCCGCGGGGGTTGCGCTTTGCTTTCCGCTGGAGCAAGAATATTTCAGCCTTAGTTCTCCAATCGCAAGCGAGCCGTCTTCATTGGTGAATTTTATTGATTTTTGTGAAAAAGAAATTCTCTCTACAGGCAACTCTAGTTCAATATTTTTTTCCAGTTCATCAACCAGCACATTTACCGTTGCTTTTTGTTCTTCCTTTTCAACAGTAATATTGAGGTTTGAGTTTAGGGGAGCTATTATTTCTTCTTCAATTAACCCGAATTCGTTTGAGTAATATTCATTATCAATGCCTTCAAGGGTTACTTTTGCGCCACTCACCATGTCTCCTTCCGAATCAACAACACTGATTTTTAATAAAGCGTTTGGAGTTACTGCTATCCCCATTAATGAATAACCCGCAAAAAGAAGCAAAAGGAAAATAATTATTAAAAACAGGGCAAAAGTCGGTATTGCCGAATCAATTTTGTCAATGACCTTATAAACCGGGACGTGAGCATCAACTTTGTCCCAAAAGCCGTACCACTTTTCTTCCCCTAAATAGTAAATATCCTTAAGGAAGCTGCCTGCACCCATAAAATCACTTATTAACTAGGTAAACTAACCGGTTATATAATGAAATAATGCTTTTCACTATATAAATACTTTTCTGTGTGCCCCCGCAACTAACCTGCTTTGAATTGAATTCCCATCTAATAAAATACTTAAGCAATTTAAAATTATTGATTAAATGATAAAAAAAATTATTTAAATAAATTATACAAATTTTCTCTTAATTGAATCAATTTGAGCACTGGCCATTAACACACACTGTGTCAACAGGGCACCCTGAAT
>CAZIPK010000129.1:0-2854 GCA_964541135.1 uncultured archaeon
CATGGACATGAGTAATTCAATGCTTTTAATTGGAATGATTGTAGGCTTAATCTTGGTGGTTTTGCTTATTTTTATTGTGATGCATAGAAAATCGGCTCCTCCAAAACCAAAACTTGACTCACAAACCCCTCCAAATCAGACTTCTCCCCAGTTTAATTCAAATCCCCAGCCAGCACCTTACCCTCCCCAAACTCCAAGTAATTATCCACCAACTCAGCCATCAAACCCAACTTATCCTTACTCCCCTCCCCAAACTCCTCCTTCGGAACAGCAACCTTCTAATCCAAGCCCGCCGTTTTAACTTTGAAAATCTAATTTTAAAATTTCAAAACTATTTGCTTGCATTAATTTTTTAAACAAAGAAAACAATAGTATTTTATGTTTTCACAAAAACCTGATCTAATAGTGTCCAAGTTAAAAAGGATCAATAAAATTGATTCTGACTCTTTTTTTGGCTTAACTGCAGCACTGTTTTTAGTTTTACTTTACAACTTTTACTTATTTCATGCTTTTTTCGCAATGTCTGATTGGAAAATAAGTTTGACGGGCTACTTGGGGCTCATTTGGTTTGTCATTTTCTTCATGGTTCAGGCAGGCATTTTAAGAACAATAAACCATTCTCTTGGGGGCCTTAATTTTAAAATTTATTCAATACTTTCAGTAAGAGAATTTATTCGGTTCATAGGAACTGTTTTATTTGCAGCAATTTTCTTTCTTTTCATTCTTGGTTATTACCCTTTAAAGATGTATGAGTCCAACATTCTGACTTATGTGATATTTTATGCTGTGTCTTTTCTAATTTCCATAATTTATTGGAAATATGTAGAAAATTACAAAGAAGGGCAAATTAATTTGCCACGACTTGGAGAATATCCAATTTCCGCCAAGTTCACAATAATACTTATTTTAATTATTTTTGGAGGGATAGCCACTTTTATCCCTTACAGTCTTTTTGGTCTTATTGGAACTGGAATATGGTTCTTAATGCTTTCTAGACTAATGCTTGAAAAATAAAGGCCCAAGTTGCACCAATAATATTAAAGCCCGTGGCGGGATTCGCACCCGCGACCTCACCCTTACCAAGGGCGTGCACCAACTGTCTATGCTACACGGGCAAAAGAGTCGCATTAACTGATTAAACAAAAATTACTTGAAAAGTATTAAAAAGTATCATATCAATTGTGTCTTTTGGGGAGTTAATTTATAACCAAAAATCAATCACTACATTAAAATTAAAAACTTTAAAATTAGAAACTGATTTCATCATTCAAAATCAAGCACATCCCCGTATTTGATGTTTGGCACAAACCCGCGGGTGAATATTGAGCCGTGTTCGCCTTCGTATAATTCTTCAACCGCTTCAAGGCCTTTTTTTAGTTCCCCCACTCTTACAGTAGAGGTTCCTTTTTGGGCAGTCATTCTTTTGGTTATTTTTCCAGAAGTCACTTCACCAGTAATTACTACTGTATCTCCCCCTTGGTATACTCCCGTAACTGAAAACGAGCCAAAAGAGTTTTGCTCGATAACAGGGTCTTTTTCTTTTGAAGAGGAAAACTTTTTTCTTGCAATTGAGGAGAATTTTGGGGTGTATCCTTCAATCATGTCAATGGTTTCGTCAATTTCATCCCTTTTTTCAATTTCGTCCTTTTTTTCTTCGTCAAATGAAATTGAGCTTTCTTTTGGAAGATTTTTTTCTTTTTTTTGCACAGACCCTGCTTTTGGGGGGTTGCCGCGGTACATTACCTGCCTTACTTCTTCCATTAATTTTGCTTTTCTTTGATTATATTCAGGATCACTATTGGCAAATTTTTGTTCTTTTTCTTCCTCAACGCTTTCAACCCCAAGTTCCGGTTCAAAATCATAAGGCTCTTCGGGCACTTGGGAAGTTATTTCCTCAAATTCTTTCTCAAATTCCGCATCGCTTTTTTCCCTTTCTTTGACCAATTTTTCAAATGGGCTTGATTCATTCTTTTTTTGAACCAACTTGGCTGCTTTCATTGCAAGCGAATATTTAGCGTCCCTGCTTTTTGCGTGTTCCGGAACGCAAACTCCTAATTTGTTTCTTGAGTGAACTTCAACAGGCGCTTCTTCTTTTTTTAATTCTGCTTGTGCTCTTCTTCTAATTAGTGCGCTTCTTTCTTCTCTTTTTTTATGGGCAACAATTTTTTCTTCTTTAGCAGCAAACTTTTGCTTGTGACTGTTTTTTCCCCTAAAAACATCAAATAAGCTCATACAACTCAAAATATTAATAAAAAGAAAAGAATAAAAGGGAGTTGTTGGGATAAAAAATTAATTTGAATAACTTTTTTTAACCACTTTTTTCACACAAAAAATACTTTTTATTAATTTGATTGCATCTTTTGGTGTTTTAACAGGAATAACTTTGACTCTTTTTCTTGAATCAAAATATTCTCCTTTCATTTTTTCGCTCCAACCCCCGCTTCCTTCGATTATGATTATCGGAATATTGGATTGATATGCGATTGCCATTTCTGTTAGCGTTCCACTTCCACCCCCTACACAAATTATCACATCACAGGAATTGACCAGTACAAACTCCCTTCCTCCACCTCTTTCAATCCCAGTCACTACAATAAAGTCAGTATTTTTTTTATCAAAAATATCCATGCCTTTACCATAAGTTACCCCAATAGTTAAACAACCGACTTTTTTTGCTCCCCTAGCGGCGGCAGTTGAAAGAGAGTCATAGTCTTTTTCCGCACCATAAACTAAAGTATTTCCGCTTTTTGCAACTAGTCGCCCCATTTTTTCAGCAATTTTTTGACTTTTTTTTGAGTAATTCAGGTCTGATGCAGAGCCCATTACTCCGAGTTGTAGTTGTCTTTCAGTCAAG
>CAZIPK010000130.1:0-2850 GCA_964541135.1 uncultured archaeon
TTGGGTTCAAGCTTTTCTTCCCAACTATCCTTTATCACAATTCCTTTTACACAATTTTCTTTCAATTCATTAATATAGTTTGTTGTTTTAAAGCAGTACTTTTTTGTCCCTGAATAATAAGCAACTTCTTTTCCGTAAGTATAAATGTAATCCCCCGCCTTGAAATTTTCTTTTACATATTCTATTGTCTCGTTAAGCCCAGTTTCGCTGTAATTATATAAGGTTGAGGCGCTTGTTGTTAAGTGGAAGGCATTTATGTAAATGCAAGTTCCAATATAAAGCAATAATAATGCTTTTTCCTTGTTTTTCCAAAAAATTGCCGGCACAACAGTTAAAATATTTATACCGCCTATGTATGCGGCATCTAAAAAATTTTTTGCATGCTTTATCGGGTCGGTTTGAAAGAAAAAGAAAATTATTCCAGGGATGAGAATCAAAAAAGTATCCTTTTTCTTTAAACTAATATTTGATTTGAACAAATGAATTGCAACTACTAATATGATAAATGGCAAAAAGGCAGCCATGTATTTCGGGAATTTTAGCGCGGAAGGAACTGATAATAAGTATTGCAAAAATGCAAGTATGGAAATTATTGCAAACAAACGCGTTTCTTTGTTTCTTGCACCTAAGATAAATAATAATGAAAGAGGAATTGTGAACCACAAAACATTTTGCTTTACTCCAGAGTATAGAATTGTCACAATCTTTTCATATATGCTCATGCTGTTGTGAGTGTTAAAAACATTAAAGATATAGTTAAATGCCGCAAAAGGATCATACTTTATTAGGGCCGTTATTGCTAGCCAGCTTAAAATAAATAAAATGATCCCGATGATAATTGCCGCTAAATCAGCATTTAAATCTTTAATTTTTCCAGATAGGTTGGTTTTTTTCTTAATGCTAAATTCGCTGACCAAATACCCTACAAAAATTATGAATAGAACTGTTAGTTTTGCCCACAAAATAAGTGCGAACCCAATTCCCCTAAGTAATGCACTTTTTGGCTGCGAATAAGGCTGCGTTCTAACATAGATAAAACCAAAAAACAGGATTGCCAAAGCCAAAATTGAGTTATCAATGTCAAGTAGTAATGCCCCTTGAATGGCTAAGGGGCTTATTGCATAAAGCCCTGCCGCCAAAAGCCCCGCACTTTTATTTTTTGTTATTCGTTTGGCAATCAGATAAATTAATAACAAATTAATTAAGAAGATTGGAATCCCTGAAAGTCTTATGAGATTTTCTGGCAGTGCAAAGAGGAAAATAGAAAGGTAATAAATGTATGTCGGCGGGTGGCCGTTAAAAACTTCAAGCGGCAAATTAGCGCAAAAATTAGTGTAAGGCGCGCCATAAGCGATAAGAGTTTTGGCTGTATCAAGATACCAAAACTCATCCACCCTCAAGGGCTCTGATAATTGAAGCAGGATTAAAATGATGCTTGAAATTATTGCCAAAGAAAAAATTATTTTTTTATTTCTTTCAATAAAGTTTGAAAGAGAATTAGTTTTTCTTGATTGGGGGAAATCAATTTTTTGGGCAGAATTATTTTTGATTCTTTTTACTTTTGAATTAACTAAGTTGCCTCTTGCTTTTTCCATCCCGCACCCTAATTTTATTTTATTAAAGCATTTAATATACTTTTGTTTTGTAGCAAAAGACCTTTCATTTTTGAAAACTTTAAGCGTGCTTTTACGACTAGCGAAGGATTTTTTTGTGCAATTAAGCACCCCCCTTCGCTATAAATTCAAAGAACAGGGATGGGAGTTAATTTTAATCTATTAATCAATTCTTTTGGTACAAAAATTGATGGGGCCTTTGAAGTAATCATTAATAACATTTTTGTTCCCTTATTTTAATTAGTTGATATGAAAGTAATTTTGCTTTGCGGAGGGAAAGGCACGCGCATGTGGCCTTTAAATGAAATAGTTCCAAAACCAATTGTTCCATTAAATGGGAAACCAATATTGGAATACCTCATGAACTTTTTTTCAAAAAATGGTTATAGTGAATTTGTTGTTTGTACAGGCTATAAATCAAAAATGATTGAAGAAGAGGTTAAAAAATTCTCAAAGAAAAATTGGAAGGTTGATTTTGTTGATTCAGGAGAAGAAGCGTCAATGTTGAAAAGAATAAAGGATGCTGCTTCTTTTTGCAAAGAAAATTTCATTGTCTGCTATGGAGACACTATTGCGGATATTGATTTAAAAAAACTTATTCAATTCCACAAGAATCACAAAGCATTAGTGACAAATGTATTATACCAAATGGAGAGCCCTTTTGGATTAATGGAAACAAATGACGGGCTGATAACTTCTTATAAGGAAAAACCCCTTCTGCCTTTTTGGTTTAATATTGGTTTTTTTGTTTTTGAAAAAACAGCATTAAATATTGCAAAAAATGATGATTGGATTGAATTTTTAAATAACCTTGTAAAAGAAAAGAAGCTTTTTGGCTTAAAGCATGCCGGCCAGCACATAACATTTAACACTGAAAAGGAAAGATTTGATGCTGAACAGAAAATCGGCCAATTTAGGCATATTTTTGAATGAATGAAAAAATATGGAATATAGTTTGAATGAATGAAAAAATATGGAATATAGTTTGAATGAGGATTTGAAATTTTGAATATTTTGGGGTTTTGAGTAAACTTGAAATTTTAAATAATGCTGGGTTTTTGACAAATTTGATTAATTTATTGCCTAAGCATTAAAGGGATATAATTATATTATATTGTTTAGATTGTTTTGTTAATGATTATAGTTATTATGAGAGATTTTAATTTTAAGAGTAATTTTTTTTATTAGGTGATTAGTTGAAGAATTTTAATGGAAAAAAAGTGCTTGTTACTGGTGG
>CAZIPK010000131.1:0-2806 GCA_964541135.1 uncultured archaeon
AATGGTTTTTGGCATATTTTTGGGTTATTTTGGGGCAATTTCTTTTAATTCCTCAATTCTTAGCATAATTTTTGGGGCAATAATTGCCCTGTTCTTTTTAAGGCATCAAAAAATGGTTCCTGCAAAATTTACTTCTTTTGGAAAGCTTGATTTATATGCTGTCCTAATATTTGTGCTATTTATTTTCAGTTTGCTATTAATCATTTCTCCAGAATTAATTTTTCCTTTTACCTGTTCAGATTTGGAAAATCATTCCCGCTCAATAAGAATCATGTCAAAAACAGGTTTTTTTAATGAGAATTTAACCGGGCAAAACCAGCTTGGGCTTCCGTTAGTTTATACACACTCGTACCCAAACGGGTATTATTCTATAGGGGCCCAGTTTTATTCAATATTTGGTAATGCTTACGGAGTGAACACCATATTTGCATTAATAATCCTTGTTTTGATAGGATTATTGGTTTTTACTTTAACCCAGCGTTTTTTTGATAAAAAAAGTGCGGTTGCGGCATTATTTATCAGCCTTTTTTCAATAACCACTTTGTTGATTCTTGAACATGGGTTTTTGCCGCAATTATTTGGCTCTTTCTTTTTGCTTTTAGCATTTTTTGCATTTGTAGAGAAAAAGCGGGTGTTATGGCTTTTCTCAATAATAGGCCTTTTTGCTTACCCTCCTTTTTTTGGAATTTTGTTTGTATTTCTGCTGCTGGCGTTAATTTTTGGAAAAGAGTTTAATTTTAATTTGCTGTTAATTTTTTTTCGAAATAATAAAAATAAAAATTTTAATATAAAACTGGCCTTTAGTTCAATTAGAAAAAATTTTTTTGATTTGCTTCCCTGGCTATTGCTTGTAATATTGGCCTTTTTTATAGTTCTTCCTGAATCACTTGGAATTTTAATGCAGTATTTTAGCATTGATTTTGCGAAAGATAACATATTTTTAATAAGGGGCGGAATCATAACCCCTAATTTTTTTGGTTTGCTGCCTTTTGTGTTGGTGCTTTATCCGATTTATTTAATTTTGATTAAAATTAAGCATTCCCAAAAAAATAATTTTTCCAAGCATGGGGGAAATGGGGGAAATTTGGGGCAGGAAGAAATTAACAGTCTTCATGCAAATCCATTTTATGCGCTAATTATTTCAGGGCTTTTAATGAGCTCTGCAATAGTATTTTTTTATGCCTTAAATTTGTTTATTTCTTTTTCTTATAAAAAGGAGCTTACTGCGCTTTATCAGGCGGTTAAATTCTTTTATTTTACCTTAATACCGTTAAGCATTGTTGCAGGAGTTGCTTTTGTAAGATTATATAACTTGAATTTAAAAAATTTAAAATTAAAAAGAATGCTTAAGGCAGGATTAGTGCTGCTTTTGCTTTTTGAATTAATTTATTTCTTTGGGTACCTGCAAATTTTAACAGAGAAAGACAACCAGCCTTTTGGATATTATGCTATGATGGAAAAAATTGATAGTTTGCCTATAGGATCAGCTGTTGGGGTTGATGGATGCATTACTATTGGAAATAGTTACAAAAATCCGTTCCTTTACCAGTCATTAATTGATAATCCTGACCCAACTGGCCCAAGCACTTGTAGACAAACCGAATTAACACGGGCCTTGCAGTTCTGGTGGGCAGATTATAAGTATAAGGACGGCAGGTTTAGAATTTATGACTCTAATGGCCGGGAAGTGCTTTTAATAGGAAATGAAGCAAATTTCGGGATTGAGTCAAATCCTGCTTCTGCAAGTATTGATTACTATTTAGCTTATTGTACCACACTTAACAAAAAAATTATTGCTGTTGAAGGAAATTTTAGATTGTATAAAATGAAGTAGTTTCTTTATTAAATTAATTTTTTTAATATTTTTAATTATATTTGGAAAAATTGTGGTTGGGTTTGGTATTTTATTATTTTTAGGTTATTATTAATTTTAGTTTTAATTATGGTTGATTTAATTTTTGGGATGATATAAGTGAGAAAGTTAAGCAAGGGATCTTCATATGCTTCCTTAAAAAAGGAAATTTGCAAGAAAAGAGCAAATAAAATAATTTCAGTTTTGTCTTCAAGATTAAACTTAAAAAAATGCAGAGTTCTTGACATTGGGACAGGCTCAGGTTACATCGCTTTTAACCTTTCAAAAGTATGCGGGGAAGTTATTAGTGTTGATGTCAGCGATCAGCGCGAAACAAAAGAAGGTTATAAGTTTTTTAAATTAAACCATGAAAGGCTTCCATTCAAATCACAATCTTTTGATGTAATCATCTCAAACCATGTTATTGAACACGTGGTTGATCAAAAACTGCATTTAAGTGAAGCAAATAGGGTTCTTAAAAAAAATGGGGTTTTTTACCTTTCAACTCCAAACAAATACTGGCCTATAGAACCGCATTTTAAATTTCCTTTTTTATCCTATTTCCCTTTTTTCATTTCTAATTACATTTCGCGGGCTTTTTATGGCCGAGAATTTGATGTTAATTTGCTTTCTTATAAAAAACTTGTTAAATTAGTATTAATGTATTTTGAGTTTGAAAATTTGACTATTGAAATATTAAAAAATCCTGACAAATATAATCTTGAAGTTTACAAACCTTTGCAGCCTTTTTTTGCAATAATGCCGTTATTTTTGTTGCGTTCATTAAACCCTATTTACCCGACTTATATTCTGTTGTTAAAAAAATGAATGCCGAGGGCCATGCCAAAAAGACTGGGCGGTTAATTTTATTATGCATTTAAATTAATTTTTAAAAGAGGGGTGTGAAGATGAATTTCAAAATCCAACCATTTCAGCAACTTTTAAATCCAATGG
>CAZIPK010000132.1:0-2686 GCA_964541135.1 uncultured archaeon
TCGCGGAGGCATTCCGCCTCTCGGCAGTAGCGTTGATTCCAGGACCGCGGCAAAGAAGTATTGTTTGGATTGTAATAAATACTTTCCTAAGTTTTGATTTTAGCTGATTTGGCTTTATTAAAATTTGAGTGCTTCCTTTGGACTGCAACAGAGCATAACTCACTTATTTAAGAAATTTTAAATTGAGAAATCGATTATTTGTCGTATTTTTTGAATTTTTTCTGTTCGGCTTATTTTAGATAAAGTACATTGCTCCCTTTTTTTATTTTTCCCCTGTCAGCGTATTTTACTAAGTAGTGTACGGTTGATTTTGGGATTCCGGTTATTTTTTCTATTTCGCGCACTGTTTGAAAGTCCTTTCTTAATTCAATTATTTGGCGCATTTTTTCCATAGGGATGTCTATTGCGCGCCCCCTTCTTTTGTCAATGCTTACCGCGACCCCTTTTTCTTTTAGCCTTTTTTGTGTTTTTCGTGGCAGGCGTTTTAGGCAGGAGGTGGATAAGGTAAGCGCTTTTATAGGGTATTTGCTTAAAATTAATTGAAGTTTGTCCCACTTTATTGGGCGAACTAAATGGATTTCTGTCGCGTCTCTTGGAATATTGTCAATATTTGTGCTTTCACTCACCGCGTATTTCATTTTCCCAGCCCTTAAAGAGTTTTTTTATTTCTTCTTAAAAATTTTATTTTTTTCTTAAAATTTTTATACTGCTTTCCCCTTCCAATTATCTTTTTTATTGTTTTTATTCTTTTGCCTTGCTTCTTTTTTGCCCTTTTTTTGCCTTTTCTTAGAATTTTTGTCTTCGCAATGTAGTAAATCCCTTCAAGCATTTCTTTTTTCCCAACATGGTCCACTGGTTTTTGTGAATAAATGTTTGGTCCAGCCCAAAGGATTTCTTTTTTTCTTAGCATTTCTAAAAATTCCTTAATATTCTTTGGTTTTCTTTTTAACTCTAGTACTGAACTTCCAATTGAGCGTGGATAATGGGCATCGCTTCCGACAGTAATGAAGCTTGCTTTTTGTGCGAAAAGAATGCCTTTTCTTACTCTGTCAATTGTTTTTTGGGCCACGGCTTCAAGTCTTAGTTTTGCCTTATTGGTTGCTTTATTTATTCTTAATTTTTTAGTTGCGCGGTTCTTGTCAATGAATTCCAATAAATTATAGAATTTTTTGGTGATTTTTTTTCCGAATAACAATTGATTTGCCGAGCCAATCATTCCGTTGTAATACTCTGCCCCTAAATTGAATTTTTTTGCGAGTTCTAATCCTTTTTTTTCCCCTATTATCCAACAAACCGAATCGGCTTCAAAACCGTATGGGTGGGCAAAGCTTGCTGCAAAATTGTACTTTTTTACGGCGTTAAGTGCTTTTTCTGCTTTAATTATTTTTCCTTTGAATTCGTTTATTTCATAAATTGATTCGTCTTCTCCATAAACTAGTAAGTCTCCTGCGGTTGTTTTAACTTCGATTCCTGGCACAAGAAGCACTTTTTTTAGTTTTAATGGTTTTAATTTAAGATAAGCTTCTTTTGGTTTGTAATAAGAGTGCTCAGTTATTGCTATTATTGACAATTTCCTTTTTTTTACTGCTTCCCACCATTCAGCAGGATTTACTTTTTTTTCATTCAAGTGGGTGTGCAAATCGGCAAGGATTGGCATTTTTTTCATAAAAATATTTAGGAAAGCAAGTTTAAATAACCTATTTCTTGGACTTTGTTTTTGAATTAAAAGATATTAATTTAAAATACTTTTAATTAGTTTTTGGATTAATTGTAAAAATAGAGTGTTTAGTTAATTTGATTTATTTGGTAATGATTATTTGGAATTATATGGGTTATTAAACTATTTTGTTAGAATATTCCTTATTGGAGGTTTTAAAATGTTTAATTTGGAAGCGGAAATTAATTTGACAAAACCAGTTTTTAATGACGCTAAACCGGTTTTGTTTGACATAATGAATGAAATCAAGGGGAAAATGGCTTCAACAGGAAGCAGTTTTGATTTTTCTTTATCCGCTTCATCATCAAGCATTACAATCTTCATTAATTCAAAAACAATGAATAGTTGCAATAATATTTTGTTGCCTTTTGAAAAGCAGGGTTCTGCAAATTTAGGCAAAAAGCTTAAAGTGGGAATCAAGGATATTTTAGTTAAAAAGTATGAAGTGGATTTTGAAATTGAAGCATTGCCTAAAAAAGAAATTAAAGTCCCTTTTGTGCAGGGCATTTCATTTAAGGCCAATAAATGCCTTTTGTCTTACAAGGATATTTCCTTAGCTTTTATAAAAGACAATTTTGTTGACAGGACAGTAAAACTAATAAAAGACAAAATTAAAATGGCTAATTATGAAGGAAAGGACGAATATAGGGAAGTTGTTTGGCAGGGAAAGGAGAGGGCAGTAATTTACAAAGGCGATCCTGCTGAGGACCTTGAAAAAATGAATTGGATTAGAAGGGCTCCTGGAAAGGGACAGTTTGTTTATGGTAGAGAGTTCACAATTTTAATGAATATTTTCAAAGAGCTTCTAATTGAAAATGTTTATTCCCCTCTTGGGTTCAATGAAATGGTTTTTCCAAAATTTGAACCGTGGGATATTCCAAAAAAGAGCGGGCATGCAAAAAACATTTACCCTAACGCGTATTTTGTTTCCACCCCTAAAAATGCTTCGCCTGAGTTTTGGGAGGAAGT
>CAZIPK010000133.1:0-2647 GCA_964541135.1 uncultured archaeon
ATTGGTTATGTTTTAATCGCGCTTAGGGACCGAAATGTCTGGTTAATCCACCATAATTTCCAGCGGCTTGTTTTTGGCACGCTTAAATTAAAAATCCAGTTTGCAAGCAAAAAAACAAGCGTTTTTTTCATTATTCAATTTGCTTACGCGATTTTTGTCGCGCTTTGCATTTTGATTTACCTGGACCCAGATGTTAATATTTTGCCCCAAAATATTCCAAAGATTTACAATTATTTGGGATTCGTGATTTTAATTATTGCGGGGTTCATTTTCTTTTCCCACACAAAGGATTTTAGCCGGTTAGTTTATGGCCCCACCCCTGTCCAAAAAAGGCTTCATTTAGGGCGTTTTGAAACAAAACGAACCACAAATAAGCGGAACAATTATGTCAGGATTGGAGTAAGAAAGCCTTTCAATCCTAAAAAGAAGTGAGAATAGTTCCAAAAAGGCAAAAAGTTCTCCAGAGAAACTTGCCTTAACGCCTTAACTTAATTCGCAAAACGAACAAGTAATTTTTTAAATTCTAACTGCATTTATTTCCTTGTTAAGAAGTATTTTTTGAATTAATTTAAAGGTTTTTTTATGCCACTTGAAAGAAGCATTTCCTTGCCACAGGCAATCCTCTACGGAATAGGAGTAATAATCGGGGCAGGAATTTATAGTTTAATTGGGGTTGCCGCAGGCATTACAGGCAATTTGTTGTGGCTTTCTTTTGTAATTGCAGGTTTAATTGCCGCCTTAACGGCTTACTCTTATTCCCAACTCATAAGGATGTTTCCAAAAGAAGCCGCTGAGTCAGTTTATGTCCTAGCCGCATTTAACTCAAAAAAACTTGCTTTTTTTGTGGGGATGTTAAGCCTCGTAACTGGCCTTTTTTCTGCAGCAACCGTTGCGTGGGGTTTTGCAGCATATTTTAAGCTTTTTTTAATAATTGACCCGCTCATGATTGCTATTTTGGTGATTCTGCTCCTCTCAATAATTAATTTTTTGGGAATTCAGGAAAGCGTAACAATAAATAACATAGCAACTTTTTTGACAATAATAGGATTGGGATTGATAATAATTTTTGGTTTAAGGTTTATTGGAAGCGCTGACTTATTTTTGGGCATAGACGGAAGTAATTTTCTCCAAAACCCTTTCCCACTTTTACCAGGAATTTTTTCAGCAGCAGCATTAATGTTTTTCGCTTACTTGGGTTTTGAGGAAATAGCAAATGTTTCTGAAGAAATGAAGAATGCAAGAAAAAACGCCCCAAAAGCGGTTATTACTGCCCTAATAGTAACCACAGTAATTTACATCCTTATTTCAATAATTGCAGTAAGTGTGGTTTCTCCTGCAGAACTTAACTTAGCATCAAACCCAAATATTCCTTTAACTGACGGACCACTTGCCTTAGTTGCAGAAACCGCAATTGCACCTGGATTTGGGTTTATTTTGAGCTTGATTGCCTTATGTGCAATTTCAGGGACCATAATTGTTTTGCTTAATGTTTGTTCGCGGATTATTTACGGTTTGTCAAGCGAAGGCTTACTTCCAAAACTCCTTTCAAAAACAAGTCGCAGAAAAACCCCCCACATAGCAATTCTCTTGGTTTTGCTTGCAGCATTACTTTTGACTCTTGTGGGGGATATTGAATTACTTGGAAAAATAACTACTACTGGGACTTTTTTCCTTTTCTTCACGGTTAACGCTTCTTTTGTTATGATTAAGCTAAAGCACGGGAATTATTTCCTAAAAAAACCAGATTATTTTATAATTCTCCCAATAATAGGGGCTGTGTTTTGCATTTCAATGTTTTTAACGCAATACTGGGAGCTTGTAAATGTTTTTGGGATTAACATGCCGTTGATACTCCTTTCAATAATAATTTTTATCATAACCTTTTTGCCTTACTACTTGTTCAAAAAATAATTTAATAAAAAAAAAATTTAACAAAATAATGAATTTAATGAATTGCCCAAATATAACTTACAGCCTTGCAGATTAATCTTAGCCTGATTTTAAAATTAATCAAAAGCCCCAACAAAGGTTTATATACTAAAAAATCCTTATTCTCAGGAGTGGTTTAATTGAAAAAAAATCTTTTCGTGCTTTTGGTTTTGGCTTTGTTTTTAGCAGTACTGCTTGGCTGCATTAGTTTTGAGTTTAATATTAAGGTAAAAGAAAACGGCAAAGTTGATTTTGCGGTCATTCAGGACATGAATGGAATGCGCGCTATGTTTGATGCAAATCAAAGTATGGCCGCAATGTGGAAGAAAGACCAGATTTGTAATACCATAAAAAAGGACTCTGTTCCTTCAAGTGGCGATAGTGCTTCTTCAAGCCAGCCTCCAGGGATTGGAATCCCTTATTCGGAGATGGACTGCGTTGCGCTTGATGATTATAAAGTAAGATTAACAAAGATTGATGCTGACTTAAATTCAGAGGTAATGACATTAACTGTTGAAGATGCCCCTCTTAAAAAGATTTTTACTTTCACATTAAAGAAAAGTAATTCTGATCAAAACCAAGATAACCCACAAGCTTTGGAGCAGTCAAAGGCAATGCTTAAACAAATGGGGATGAAAATTAATTACAATATTGAAATGCCCGGAACAATAAAGTCTCACACAATTGGAACGCTGAGCCAGGATAATAAGAAAGTAAT
>CAZIPK010000134.1:0-2638 GCA_964541135.1 uncultured archaeon
TTCGTTAATATTGGGGATTTTTTCTCTGGTGCAAAACCACTGGGTCGCGGATGCGTTTTTGTCTTTAATCCCGCAAAACCACGCATTAACGCCTATCTTTTCTTTTACCTTTTTGTGACTGAAATCCTCTTTTTTAAGTATGTAGTAATAATATTCTCCGGTTTTTTCTAATTGTGGGTTAAATATTTCTTTAACAAAAAAAGTTTTTGCGCTTAGGGAATATTTCATAATTAAATATAAATCAGATAGATTAAATTGCTTTGCTGTTTCAATAATTCTTGCTTTTTTAGTTTTTAATATATTAAGTCAATAGATTAAGTCTTTCCAACACAATAGTAGCTAAAACCGCGCGTTCGCATTTCTTTTGGGTCATATATGTTTCTTCCATCAACAATAACCGGTTTTTTCATAATACTTTTTAATTTTTCAAAATCAATGTCCCTAAACTGATCCCATTCAGTTGAAATAAAAAGCAAGTCTGCATCCTTTGCAGCATCATAAGGATTTTGTGAGTATTTTATTTGTGGGAATATTTTTTTGAAGTTCTTTTCTGCAACAGGGTCAAAAGCAGTGATGATTGCTCCTTCATCAATTAAATTTTTTATTATTGTTTGCGCGGGTGCGCTTCTAACATCATCCGTTTTTGGCTTAAAAGCCAGCCCCCACACAGCAACCTTTTTATTTTTTGCACCACTAAGCGAATTTTTTATTTTTTGTAGGATAATTTCTCTTTGCTCTAAATTTACTTTATCTACTTCTTTTAAAATCTTTAATTCAATCCCTTTTTCTTTTGCCGAACTGATTAATCCTTTAACATCTTTTGGAAAACAGCTGCCCCCGTATCCTATGCCCGCGTGCAAAAATCTTGAGCCTATTCTTTTATCAAGCCCCATTCCCTTTGAAACCATGCCAACATCCGCGCTTATTGCTTCACAGTAACGGGATATTTCATTGATGAACGAAACTTTGGTGGCCAAAAAAGCATTGCTTGCATATTTTATTAATTCTGCAGAGCGAGGGTCAGTTATGATTATCGGGCTTTCAGTTCGTTCAATGGCTTTGTACAAATTTTTAAGCACATTTTGGGCTTTTTCGCTTTTAGTTCCTATTATTGTCCTGTCTGGATTAAAAAAATCCTTCATTGCCGCGCCTTCTCTTAAGAATTCCGGATTTGAAACAACATCAAACTCGCCTTTGTAGTTTTTTGATATTATTTCAGTAACCTTTTCAGCAGTTCCAACAGGAACAGTGCTTTTGTCCACGATAACTTTGTAGCCATTCATGGCGCAGCCAATTTGTTCAGCCGCCAAGTAGACATATTTCATATCTATTGAGCCGTCATCATTCTCAGGAGTTCCAACGCAGATGAAAATTATCTCACTTTCTTTAACCGCCTTGTTCAAATCGTTGGTGAAAATAAGTCTTCCTTCTTTTAGATTAATATCCAATAGTTCCTTTAGCCCAGGTTCGTAAATTGGTGGAATTGCTTTATTTAAGTTTTCGACCCGCTCCTTGTCAATATCTACTCCAATGCAGTCATTTCCAAGGTTTGCAAAGCAAACACTTGCGGTGAAACCGACATAACCTAGTCCGATTATTCCAATTTTAGCCATTAATTTTATTTCTGATTTCCTTTATTTAAAAGCTTTATAGTGCAAAGTTAAATTTTTTGGTTATTTTCTAGAAGACATTTGTTTTGGATTAATTGGTTTTTAAATTAGTTTTTGTAAGAGTTTGGTTTTGAATTAATTAGTTTTTAGAGGGTTTTGTTTTTGAATTACTGATTTTAATAAGATTTTGGTTTACACTAGCGTGTTTGAGCTGATTTTGCTTGTTTTGGAAAGTATTATTAATGGGTAGTTCTTATTTTCTTTTGGTGTTGTTTTTGATTGCAGCAGTAGTGGTTCCAACTTATAATGAAAAAGAAAATATAAAAAAAGTGATTAAAAAAATTTTCTCGCAGAAAATTAAGGGCGTGGAGTTTAAGGTGATTGTTGTTGATGATAATTCGCCTGATGGCACGGCTGAGGAAGCCAAGAAGTTTAAAGGAGTTATTTTGGTTTCTCGCCCAGCAAAACTTGGATTAGGAACTGCATATATTGCAGGCTTTAAAAGAGCGTATAAAATTGGCGCAGATGTAGTGTTTTCAATGGATGCTGATTTAAGCCACGATTTTTCTTATGCAAGGGACTTTATTGAAGCAGTTCGAAAAGGCAATGATGTCGTAATTGGCTCTCGTTATGTTCCAGGCGGGGGTACGAACTGGACAGTTTCAAGGAAAATGATAAGCGGTGGGGCAAATATGCTTGCAAGAACCATTCTTGGCGTGCCTGCAAAGGACTTAACATCTGGTTTTAGATGCTATAGCATCCCACTATTAAAGAAAATTGATTTGGATCACACAACTTCAACCAGTTACTCTTTCCTTGAGGAGCTAATTTACCGTTGTTATAAAAAAGGGGCTAGGATTGCCGAAGTTCCAATATTTTTTGCTGACAGAGTTAGCGGGGAATCAAAATTGCGTTATAGCGAGATAGCAAAATTTCCTTTTACATTGATTAAGCTTAGATTTGCAAAAAATATGGAATAAATTCTAATTAAAAATGCTTTTGAGTTATTTTGCCTAACCTTTAGCAAA
>CAZIPK010000135.1:0-2587 GCA_964541135.1 uncultured archaeon
AAGTACAACTAATGCCGAAATTATTATCCATATTTTATTTTTACTCATAATTAACCAATAAAACAAAGATAAAAAACTTTTTTAACCCAACTAATAAGCATTAAAAAAAATTATTTAAAAAAACCTTAAAACTTTTACCCTTTAACTAAATTTTTCGCTATTAATCATAAAAACCAAAATAAATTTTCATACGCATTAAATTTAATTAAAAAAATAAATTTCTTTAAGCATAACGCTCTTTAATCGCCAATAGTTCCTCGCTAATCACTAATACAGACAAATAATCTGGGTTTTGCTTTCCAAGCAAATCCTTCAACTCAGATGCTTTTTTTGAAACTAACAAATCAAGGTATTTTTTAGAATAAATCCTGCTTAAATTGGTAAATCCGTAAGGATACTTTTTAAATTCAGCATAATTAAACATCCCTAATTTCCTTTCATCAATAACAAACCCACCATTAGCCAAAATTCGGGCACTTTCCAAGTCAAGTAGTTCTTTTGCTGACGAATTTAATTGGGAAAAAGGCTTGCTTGATAATTCAAGTGAATTTATTTTTTGTTCAACAGTACCTTTTGTCGCTTTGAAAATCCTTAAAGAAAATAAAAGCCCATAATTCATCAATGATTTGTCCCTTGAATCCTTTATTTTATTCAATTCGGATTCAAAAAAACTCGCATCCCCTAAACCAATTAGTCCAAGCTTATAATCCACCATTTTCTTGGAATCATTAAAATCAATTCCTGAAGAATACCCGCTGTTAACAAACATTTGCTGGTATTTTGATTTAAATTCATTCAACTCAACACTCACTTCTTCCTTTGACACAACCACTCCAGGGAACGGATCAGGTGCGACTAAATTAGGCAACGGATTTTGATAACCGCTAAAACCCCCCGAACTAAAAAACATTACGCCCAAAACAAGTAAAATCGAAATAGCCACATACAAAACTAGTCCGGTGCAGAAATAAAACAAAGAATTCTTTATATCATAAGCAACGCTTACATAAAGCTCCCCAAAAAACAATAAAGCAGTTAAGCCATAAAATAAAATCATTAAAATAAAACCAGTCCCTGAAAGCGGTCCGCCGGTAAAATTAATGACCCCCCCAAGCGACAGGCTAAAAATAATCCCCACTATAATCCAAAAAATTTTTGTGTTAAAATTAATTTCACCCCTCTCAATCTTGCGCGAGTACCTCGCAAGGTCAGAATCGCTTATAGGTTTTTCAACAGGCCTCTGAACAAGTGGGGGAACAAACTCCTTAGGCATGAAAAAATAACGTAAAAGAGGAATAAAAAGATTTGCACTGGAAAAATCAATTACAAAATAATTACTAATGAAAAATTTTTTTAATAAAAACAAAAAAATTGATAAAAATACTAAACAAAATGTTTTTATGTAATAAAAGAGCTTTTTAATTGGTTTTTATGAAAAGACCCCTTATTAGGAGATTGCCTAAAAGTAAGTTGCCCTTGCAAAGGCTTTCCAACAAAGCATTAAGTTCTGAACTGGCCAGGATTACCAGAAGAATAAATCAAATAACCGATTTGCATGAGAGGGCAAGCAAGGCTCAAAGAAACCACTCCCGAAAATTTTTTGATCATGCTAATGACCCAGACATAAAAAAAGCAGCGAGAATTAGAGAAAAACAACACAAACTAACTGAAAGGGCGAATGAATTAGCTCGCCAGTGGGGAATATCGCAAAGCCAAGCAGCAAAAATAAAAAGGATTCTTTCAAGCAGGGCACAAAAAAGATAAAATCAATAAAATGCTTGGACCAAAATTAGTCCTAACTTGATTATCAAATCAGCAAAAATACTTTTGAAAAAAATATTTTTTTTAGGAAAAAGTATTTTTTGGAAAAAAATCCAAAAAATACTTTATAATTAATTACATCTTTGGAAACCAAGGAGGCCTATCATCCACCGCAAACGAGAAGTAAGCTGATATTTCAGCATACCAAGCAACGATAGCAGCCATTAATGTAGGCGCAACTCTTCTCCCTAATATCAAGCAAGTAATCAAATTTATTATCCACAATATGCAAAAAAGTATGCTGACAATTATTCCTATTATATAGAAAATAATCGCCATTGGGATTCTAATAATTACCTCCAGCCTGCTCGCCTTGTCTTGAGTATCAATTTTTACTGAAACTGCCAAAAAAATCACCTGCAAATACAAAGAAAGACAAGTATTTATTACTACCTAAAACAAGCCCATAGCCAAAAAAGACCGGAAAAAACAACTTTTTCTAAAACGCTAAATAAATGATTATTTGAGAAGTTTCTTTGTCTTCTTATCAAGCCTTTTAAAAACGATTTTACCCCTTTCACGCACAACAACATGCTGGGAATAAAACTCGGTCGGCTTTAAAACAGGAGTTCTCAAAACCAGCCCGTGCACCAATTCCCCCCCAACAATAGCATTTGCGCTTAGCCTATACAACGCAACTTTATCAAAAGCAGTCCGCTGCAACTGGCTTTTGTGCGCCCATTGCGCTTTTTTCCTTGCCTGCAAAGCTGATTTATTCAGTTGAAGCAAGTGCGTAAACTGCGTTTCAGGGATACTGCCCCAAATC
>CAZIPK010000136.1:0-833 GCA_964541135.1 uncultured archaeon
AAAGTTATGACATTGCCACGCAACAAATTAAAGAGCTTTTAACAGAGACCCAAAGAGTAACAGGTTCTTTGCAGGTAGTAAGGAGAGTTGATGGGAATTTATATGCTGCAATTGATGGCAATCATTACCTGCTGACAAAGGATGCTTTGATTAAGCCAACTTGGGCTATTCCGCGGTTGGATTACAAAACATTTTCTGATGGAAATTATTTAGTTTATATTTCTGATTCAAACCCTGAAACAATTAGTTTCTCAATAAGAAGCGGCAATTACCGAAAGGATATTACTTTGAATGGGTATTCTGGAAGGGGGCAGTATATTTTTAGAATGGGACTTGGAAGAGATGGCAATATTTATGGGTCAGGGGTTTTGCCAGAGTATATATTTAAAGTGAATCCGAAAACAAAGGAAATTCAAAAGCTTGGATTGATTCCAGGTGGAGGGGAGGCTTATTCTTTTGTTGCAGCGGATAACGGGATTTATTTTGGCAGCTATGGAAATTCAGAAATTTATTACTTGGATTACTCAAAGTCTTTCTCACTGCCAAGCAACCCGAAGTATTTAACCCGGATTTTGAGACAGAATCGCCCGGTTGCCATGAGGTTATTATCTGATGGGGGGTTGGCGGTAGTTAATATGCCTTCTTATGGGTTGCAAGATGGATCAATTGCTTTAGTAAATTTAGAAACGCTTGAAATTAATAATTTTGAAGGGCTCATCTCAAACCAAAGCTATGTTTCCCTCTCTGAAGTTTCTGGCGGAAAATTAGTTGTTGGTTCTAGCAGGTATGATGGGGCAGGTTTAATTAACACTCCTTATCCTCCAAAAGTATTC
>CAZIPK010000136.1:843-2581 GCA_964541135.1 uncultured archaeon
CCATTGTTCATGATAAAAATTTTGATTCTTCGACGCGTGAAGTAAGTTCCATAATTAGTATTGATTCAAACACAGTGTTAGGGATGACAAACAGGACGCCCATAGGGAGATTATTTAAATATGATTACAAAACAAACACTATTATTCAACAAAAAGATATTGCTGGAGCCTCTCCGATTTATGATTCTTTAATTGATGTGAATGGGGCAATTGTTGGTTTGTCTAATTCAAGTATTATGTTAATAAACCCACTTGATTTGAATTTTGTGGTAAAAACTCCTCCTTGCACAATAACTGCAGGGATTGCTTTTTTTGATGATTATCTTTATTATTCCTGTAAAGAAAAGATTTATCGCCAGCTGGTGTTTGACTAGTTTTTTACATTGGGTTTCAATATTTTTTAGCAAGATTTTTCATCCATGCATTTAATTCACCAATAATATTTTATTTTACTTTTTTTATTTGGTTAGTTCAGCAATCAAATATTATTTTGTTTTTTTTATATAGTTTAAAACCTTTTCAAAGTGAAGCTTTTTATTCCTGTTTTGATTATTATTAGCATGGCTGACGGAGATTTAAACTTGCAAAATGCTTTGCCTTCATTAAGCCCTGATTATTTGGTTAATTTGTCTTTGTGGGTAATTATTTTTTGTGCAGTTATTGTTGTTATTCTGCTCGTAATTATTTTTTTCTATTCAAGAAAAAGCGCTACTCATAAAAAGGCTAAAGAGGTTTTGGCTTCCCTTGATGCGATTAAAAAAGGCAAGAAGGTTTTGACACCTATTTCTCAAAAAGAAGTTTTAAGTGATGCGGTTTATGACAGAAAGATTGAAGAAGCCAAAGAGAAGCTGCGGGAAGCAGTAAAATCTGACGGGGTGGTGGTTAAAAATGAATCAAAAAGAATGGATTCAAAGGACGAGACTTCGTTAAAGTCGTTGTTGATAAAAAAGTTTAAGCCAAAAATTGAGACCCAGCTTGGAACAAAGGTTAACATAATTGATTTTAGCGTTAAGGGAGGGGAGTTTTTTGCTTTGACCGAGGTTTCGGGGGTGAAGGTTATGCTTTCGCTTGATTCTGGCGGAAAGATTTTTGATTACAAGAAAGTTAAAGAAGAGAATAATCAGAATGTGCAGTAAAATTAACTTCAAATAATTCTCTTTTTATTGGACATTTTGCTTTTATTTCGTTTTTTTAGCTTAAGAGTCGTTTTTTTAAACCTAATGAATTCCTTTTTAATGTAGTTGTGGTTTGATGGAGCTTGTTTTAAAGAACGCGGATATTTTTAAGCGCAGCATTGATGCTATTGCTGTTTTGATTGATGAGGCTGAATTGGTTGTTTCCTCAAAAGGGCTTGAACTAAAGGCAACGGATCCTAGCCAGATTTCAATGGTTGATTTTTCCATGCCTAAAAGTGCTTTTTCAAAATTTAGTTCTGATGATACTAGGTTAGGTCTTGACCTTGATTATTTGAACCAGGTGTTATCAAGGGCGCAGGCTAATGATGAATTGGAATTGTCACTAGATGAAAAGAAGGCTTTTCTTTCAGTAAAGTTTACTGGCAGTGCAAAGAGGTCTTTTCAAGTGCCTTTAATTGACATTTCTTCTTCGGAAGTGCCTAATCCAAAGATTGAGTTTGATGCGGAGCTTTTGGTTAGTGCGGGATTTTTGCAAAGTGCATTTAAGGATGCCGCTTTAATTAGTTCGCATGTAATTTTGGGCTGCGATGAGGAAAAATTTT
>CAZIPK010000137.1:0-2576 GCA_964541135.1 uncultured archaeon
AATTCTAATTTCGTTATCCATTGCCGGAGAACTGCACAATGAATAAGATCTTCTTAATTCTTCACCGTTAAGATTAATCTTGAAAGTTAGGTATTGTCCTGATAGGTAATTAAATAACGTTTTTTGCTCGGCCGTTAAATTAAAAGCAATCGAAACACAATCCGGAGTTTCTCTTCTAATATTAGAAACTTTAAGTGAATGAAACATAATAATAAAATAAGATTGAATGGGCAAATATAGTATTTCACGTTAAAACGAGAGAAATTAACTTTTTTGGTAATGAGGTTGCAAAACTAAGCCCTGAAAAAAGATCTAATTTGGGGCTGTCAAGAGTGTTTCAGCAGCCAAGATTATTCTCTAACTTAACTGTAAAAGAAAACTTGCTTTTAGCACTAAGCAGTGAAGATCAAAAGTTTTGGAAAAGCTTTCTTGGATTACAATCTGACTCAAAAAGCGATGAGGAAAAAGTAATTGAAGCTTTAAAACTAGTTGGAATGGATCACTTTAAAGACAAAATTGCGTCAGAAATGAGTTTTGGTCAAAAAAGGCTAGTAGAACTAGCAAGAGCAATAATAAAGCCGCACAAGTTATTGATGCTGGATGAGCCAGTGGGCGGGGTTACCCCCCCAACAAGGAATAAAATAGCTGAAATACTTGGACAAATTCGTTCTAACGACGGCACAGTTTTTTTAATAGAACACGACATGAACTTCGTACTAAACCTTGCGGATGAAGTAATAGTACTTGATGAAGGAAAAGTAATAGCAAAAGGAAAACCCTCCCAAATTAAGAAAAACAAAAAAGTTTTAGAAGCGTATTTGGGGGAATAATCTAATTATTTGGATTTATTATTTTAATTTGATTTTTCATTAATTTCTGATTTTCATATTTTCCGCATAAGTTATTAAATTGTTTGCCTTATTAGTTATGTGATTATTATGAACTCGGAAGTTGTTGTGGTTAATTCCCGCGGGCAAGTAGTTATCCCATTAAAACTGCGAAAAAAACTCGGGCTAGTTGAAGGGGATGCTTTAGCTCTAACTGACACTGCCGGCAATTTGGTTATGAAAAAAATAAAAACCCCCTCAAAAGAAGAATTATTGATGGAATGGAACAAATTAGTGAAAGAATTAAACAAGAAAGCAGTTACCCTTGGGATAAGAGAAGAAGACGTGGACGAAATAATTCACAGAAGACGTGCACTCAACCGTCAAAATTAGTTCTTGATACAAATATATTAATTTCAGCATTCTTTTGGAAAGGAAACCCAAACAAGATTCTATCTTTGGGTTTGGAAGGAAAAATTACTTTATTTTCTTCACAAGAAATTGTAAATGAGCTAAAAAACTCTATTTTGCGTGACTTTGATGTTTTGGAAGAAAATTTGCTTAAAAAGATTAATGGACTTTTAGAATCAATTAAATTAGTAATTCCAACAAAAATAGTTGATGTTTGTGAAGATGTTGATGATAATAAAGTAATCGAAGCCGCAATTGAAGCAAAAGCAAATTTTATAGTATCTGGAGACAAACACTTACTCAAATTAAAGGAATTTGAAGGAATTAGTATTCTAACCGCAAAAGAATTTTTGGATTTAATTTGCCATAAGTAATTAATGCTTTGTTGCATTTTCCCATAGTAATTCAAATTGTTTTTGGTAACTTTCTGCAGTAGTTTTGTCTTTTATTAGAACACAAATAGGGTTTTCGCCTGTTGTTAGAGTTAAAACATAATCCTCAAAAATATCTATCCAAGCAGGGGTTTGAAATCCTTTTGGGTTATAACCCACTTGAGTAAGAGGCATTTTTTCTCGCTTTTTCCCGAATTCTTTTGCATCAAAATTATAAAGGATTTTTAGTTTTACTCCTTTAGCAATTCTTCTTTTATTCCAATCAAGCAAAAAAGCTTCATTTCGGGCATTAGCTTCTCTTGGAACCCCCATAACTCTTATTGTGTTTCCTGAATTAGTTTTTTTTAATGCAAAATCAGTAGCGACTTTTAATCCTTTAGGTCCCTCAAAAAGCTCTGCGCGAGTCCTATATTTTTTTTCTTCAAACTTTAATTGCAAATTTGGAAGAATCAAGTTAAGTTTCTTCTCCTTCTCTTTAAGTTCAACTTCTTTTTCTTTTAAATAATTTAATAATAATTGCGGGTCATTTGCGTGATAATGCTTAATGTTATTTTTTATTACATAAGTTACTAATCCCTTTTTTAGCAATTTATCAAGCACTAAGTAAGCTTTTCCTGAAGCTATTTCTGCTTTTTTTACTATTGGCCCGGTGGTTTCTTCACCTAATTCAAGTAACGCAAAATAAACTTTAATTTCTGACTTGCTTAGTCCAATGTCAGTAAGCACATTTTCATAAGAAATTTGGGTTGGCATGAATTAATTAAACTAAAACCTTAATAAAAAGCTTTTCATTTTGTGCCCACTTGGGGGTAGGTATTGAATAATAATGGCCTTGCAAAGAGTATCTTTAACCAAACCTAGTTAAGAAGTTAAAGGTGATTTAGTGGGTGGAAAAATAATTTTCGGTGCAGCAGTTATTTTAATAATTGCAATAATTTGGATTGGG
>CAZIPK010000138.1:0-2558 GCA_964541135.1 uncultured archaeon
AGCAGATGAAATGCCTTTTCCAAAAGCCACGATTACAAATAAGTTAAGAAAATATTTGGATGAAAGAAAAACAATTAAAGGCCCTGTTAAGCGCGGGCTTAATGTTTGGCTTGGAAATCTGGTTGGAAGGGTGTCAAAGAAAATGGATTCCTATCCATATCCTTACATTGACAGGAGCATGTTTAAGGAATCAATAGAAGCTTATGAAGCGGTGGGCGAAATAGAGCTTGAAAAAGAAAGAATAATCCAGCAAATGGAATCAATGCGCACAATTTGCGATTTGCTCATGATGGAGATTGAACGAAAGTTCAAATTGTGAAGATTTTCAAGAGGTAAAAATTTTACCTTTTCAAAATTTTTGACTTTTTAATTATTTTTTTCAAGCAAAGCTTTTGATTGCGGGAATTTAATTAATTATTTAATGGATTTATAATTTTGCATTAAGTTTTTGATTGCATAACTTTAATTAATTTTTTGGCGGATTCACAATTTTGCCCCGAGTTTTTCCCTTGATTTTTTTGCTATTGCGCTGTGCGGGTTGTGGAAGAACATGTTTTCTATTTGCCCGAGGTTTTTTGTTCGCTTTTCTTTTATTGTTGCTTTCTCAAAATCAATTATTACTGGGAAATAGTTAGTATTTTGTTCTGCAAGCTTATTTTTGTTTTTAACAGGGTTTGTTTTTTTTACCACTAAAATATTCTTGCCGCCTTCGAGCTGATTGTGGCTTAAATTTATTTTATTCAAAGCAATGCATTGTTTGCATAGTTCCTTAATAAAATTCCAATACTGTTCTTTTGTTACTTCGTTTTTGAATTCCTCGCTAAAAATCCAGTTAGCTAATTCCAATCCATTGATGTATTCCATTGCCACAAAATTTTTCTCGTAATTAACTTCAATTATTTTGGGCCCCACACCAACGCTGTTTGCTAATAAAAGCATTTTTCCTTCCCTTTCTGCAAGGTCTTTTCTTGGGCTTTTCTCACGCACTTCTTTTATAACTAATTTTGCGCCCTTCTTGTTTTTCGCAAGCCAAATATAGGAGCTCCAGCCCTTCTCAATTTTTTTTATTTTTTTAAAATCCATGAAAAATACTAACGTAATTCCTCAGCAAAAACCTTTTATTCAGTTTTGCTCTAATACTACTAATCTTTTATGAATTTTTTGTTTTGCAAAAAAGTTACCTCCTTTTTTCAAGAGGCAAATGAAAAAGGATTGGGTGGTCAGGGGACTATTGAATATTTAGTTATAATTGCTATAGTGGTGGTTATTAGTCTTGTTGTTGTTGGTTTGGCCACGGGTTTTTTGGGTAGTGGTTCACAAGCTGTTAGGGTTAGCCAGGATATTGGAGGAAATATTGGTTCAGGGGGCATTAGTGTTCTTGAGGGGGTTAGTGACTCTAATGGGGATGTGTTATTAAATTTGCAAAATAATAGCGGGGATGTTTTTTCGGTTAGTAAAATTTCTGCAGTTAATTCTTCAGGAAGCGTTGTTGAAAAGGAGTACGCAAACAATTATGTGCCCCAAGGGGGGGAGATGACTTTTTCTTTGGACTCGCTTGGGGCTTATTGTTATTGTGCGGCAGGGGACAAATCAAAAAGCTGTGAGTTTGAAGTAACATTTACTTCTTCAAGCGGGCTTGTTAAAAAGGCCAGAGTCAAAAAAGTTGTCGATTGTGTTTTTGATTCTACCGCGAGGGCAACAATAGTTAATCCAATTGTTTTTGCACCCATCTGGCTTAAAGGTCCAACTGCAGCCACTACAAATGTAGAGCAAACTTTGTCTGTTTTTATTGATTCCCAGCAAAACTATTATGCCTCAGGTTTCTTTAGATCAAGCGATTTGAATTTTGGGGGAAGCGCAAGGCTGATTAATACAAATTCTAGTTACTATGATTTTTTTGTTGTAAAATATGATTTGAATGGGGTTGCCCAATGGGCTAAAGGGCCTGCGGCAGCAACTACAAACCAAGAACAGGCAACTGCAGTTGCAGTTGATTTAAGCGGGAATGTGTATGTCTCTGGTTATTTTGCAGGGACAGATTTAAATTTTGGGGGTGGCGTAAAATTAACCAATACCGGGGCGGGCTCAACTTTTGATTATTTTATTGTAAAATACGATTCTAGTGGTATTCCTTTGTGGGCAAAAAGCACTACTACTGCTGCGTCAGCAAACGATTATGCAAATTCAATTTCTTTGGACTCTAGTGGCAATGTTTATGTTTCTGGTCAGTTTTACTCAAGTGATTTGAATTTTGGAGGGGGAGTTAGGATTGTGAATCCGTCTTCAGGAACTTCAAGCTTTTTTGTTGTGAAGTTTGATTCTAGTGGGAATCCTTTATGGGCTAGGGGGCCAAGCCAGACTGCGAGTTACAGTTACATAACCTCCTCAACAATTGATTCTAGTGGGAATTTATTTATTGGAGGGTCATTTTCAGGGGATGATTTGAATTTTGGTGGAAACCTTAAAATTAACACCACGCATGTAGGCATGGGAATGCCACAATTTTTTGTTGCTAAATTTGATTCCAGCGGAAACCCTCTTTGGGCCAAGACGCAATT
>CAZIPK010000139.1:0-2513 GCA_964541135.1 uncultured archaeon
TTTTCTTTGTAATAAACCATCATAATTCCATGACTGAATTCATGAACCACTAAAATTATTACTAAGGAAATCCAGCCAATTAGAGGGATTGGAACACCCATTCCTGGAATTGGCGCCCCCGGAATTACTGGAGCAACAGCAGGACACATTTCTCTTTCTAAAAAAAATCCAACTAATGAAAGCAAACCATATCCAAGCAAAAGAACCAACGACATCCCGCCAAAACCAAGCAAAACAAAAGCAACTAAGCAGGGAATAAATAATGGGGCAAGCAGGGGCAATCGGAACAAAAACTCCATGAAAACATAAAAGAAAACCGCAAGAATTATGACTGAAACTATAATAATTGCAATTCTTTTTGCCTTGCTTAATTTTCTTCCCTTACTATGGTAAAACCAATAATCAACACCAAATACACCAAATCCAAGAAACATTCCGCCTAAACACACATATTCAAACCACTTTGCGTGATGTGCTAAATTTTTAATAAAAGTAATGAAGTGTCTTGTTTTCATCATAGTGATTATATATTTCCAAATGAATGGCTGGGCAAAATCAAACCTAAGCCAAAATGCATTTAACGCCACAACAATTCCAAGAATACTAAACAACCAGAACCAGTTATTCTCTCCAACACTAAACAAAATAACTAAAGAAATTGCAAAAAGAACCACTCCAAAAATAAGCACTGCATTTAACTCTCGAACCGGCGGCTTAAAGTAGCGAAAAACCTTTTTTTTGGCAAGGTTATTACGTTTCTTTGGCTCAGCAGGCATGTTAAAAAGAAAGTCGTAAAGGATTATAAACAAATCTAGTTTTAATGGAAAAAAGCGAAAGCAGTTTATTTTGCAAAAAGTTCCTGCCACAAAAGAAAATCTGCCTGAGTTATCCGCCAAGTTTTAGATAAGTTATTAAGCCACAGAAGTTGTTTAAATCACAAAAGCTGTTTTATAATAAGCTTTTTTCACTCAACTTTGCTTCCTTCCTTAATTTCTTTTTGCGGCGTCAAGAAAACCACTTTTTCATCATCGCCTTCAACTGCAGCTAGAATCATCCCATTGCTCTCCACTCCGCGCAAATTAACTTTCTCCAAATTCGCAGCAAAAATTGCTTTTTTTCCTTTTAGTTCTTCCTTTGAGTAAAATTTTTTCAACCCGGCAACAATAATTCTTGGCTTTTCCTCACCCAAATCAACATTAAGCAAGTAAAGCTTGTCAGCCTTTGGATGATCAGTAGCATCAATTATTCTGCCCACTCTAAAATCAAGTTTAGCAAAATCAGAATAAGGCACCCGCCCTTCTTTTCCGCTCAAAACGCTCCCAGCAGAATTTAATTTTGAATTTAAATCACCTTTTTCCAAAGTCGTCCCTTTTTTTTCTAAAGGCAACTCTTTTTTTTCTAAAGCCACTCCATTTTTATCTTTAACACTTGTGCTTTTTTTCCCAGTTTCCACTTTTTCACCCTCCTTTAATAAGTTTTCTTTTAATTCAATTTTTTTAAACAAAATATCCGCTTTCTTTATTTGAGAAACCTTTAAAGGCTTGTTAAGCGAATCCAAAGAAATCTCAAAATTAAACACTTTTGAAATTTTCACAGAAGCATTTGGGATAAAAGGGCTTAATAGTATTGCAATATCCTTAATCGCATTTGAAGCAACCCACAAAACCCGCTTGTCCTTCGTTTCCCACGGCTTTTTTGACTGGACATACTCATTAACCTTATCCACAAGCAAAAATATTTCACCAAGAGCCTTATCAAAAGCAAATTCAGTTATGTGTTTTTTCACCGAATCGTAATCTTCTTTTATCAAAAAAGAATTCTTTTTATCCTCTTCAAGCCCATATTTTTCAGCCAAAGTTGAAACCCTGCTTACAAGGTTTCCAAGCTTGTTCGCTAATTCATTATTGTGCCTTTCACACAAAATTATTTCAGAAAATTCCCCATCCAAACCAAAAGGAGTTGCCCTGAAAATATAATACCTTACCGAATCCGCACTGTAAGTGTTTATCAAATAATCAAGGTCAGTTGCATTTCCGGCTGACTTCCCGATTTTGCTTCCACTATTGCTCCACCAGCCATGGGCAAAAACACTTTTTGGAGGGGCAATCCCAGCAGAAAATAGCATTGCAGGCCAGATTACTGAGTGAAACCACAAAATATCCTTCCCAACCAAATGAACATCACAGGGCCAGAATTTTTCAAAAAGCTTTTTATCCTCAAAATACCCCACTCCTGAAACATAATTTGTAAGAGCATCAAACCAAACATACGCCACATGTTCCTTATCAAAAGGCAGTTTAATCCCCCAGCTTTGATTTTTTCTTGAGATAGATAAATCCCTTAATCCTTCTTTTACCCTATTAATTATCTCATTTTTTTTCTCTTCGGGCAAAATAAAATCTGGTTTTTTTTGGTAAAAATCAAGCAACTGTTTCTGGTAATTGCTTAATTTGAAAAAATATGATTCCTCAGCCATTTTTTCAACAGGTCTTTTATGAATCGGGCAAATTGAA
>CAZIPK010000140.1:0-1851 GCA_964541135.1 uncultured archaeon
AGTTCAACACGCACTTTACCCATAAGCATTTTTGAAAATCTTTCTTTTTGAGCAGGATTTAGTTCTGCTATCAAATCTTCTACCCAATTAGGAGCATTACTTTCCCTCACATAACCCAAAGTTTTGGAATGATAATCCCTTTTATCTTCAGCTTCCCTAACTGCCATTGCTTGTTCATCCAAATACTGTTTAGCAAGTCTTTGTTTTGTTCCGCTTGGGTCTTGGATTAATTTCTTTAACTTATCATTAAAATTAAGCCTGTGTGAAGTAGCAATTGCTTGCCAGAGAATTGTTTCGGCAAAAGCAACTTTATCTCTATAAGGAACCCCAGGAAAAGCACAAAGGTTATGTTTAAATGCTTGTAAGTCTTTTCCGCGCATTTTTGGAAAATAAACCCCCCCACTTTTTCCGATTAAGTGGCTCTGCCACATTCTTTCAGAAGTTCTAATTACCCCCCTAACCTTTTTTTTCCACCAATCAGTTTTTCTTAATTCATTAAGCGCCTCATTAGCTCCCGTCCTTTTGCCTCTCCTAATTTTTTCAAGCAGTGCCCCATGCTCAAACTGCACATACCCCGGCCTGCTTTTGTACTTCTCCACTCTTTCCCCAAGCCTTGTTTTTATTTCCAAGGCATGAATCGCCAGATCCAATTCTGATGAATTGCCCCCAACTATTCTACCCCCTCTACTAGACACTAAACTAGTTTCTGGAGGAGGCCCTTCTGCAGCAACCCCTTTGTGCCTAGCTGTTGCTATTGATTTTTGTAAATCATAAAGAAACCTTAAATCCGCTTTATTCCCAAACCTTGCTAATATGTTAAGCGCTGAGATTGTTGATTGTTCTGGAACCCGATAGACTCTTTCTTTAAAATCCACCCCCATAAGCAATTTTCTTGAATATTCAAGCGCTCTTTCGGCCAACTCTGGATGCGCTGCAATTATTCTTCCATTCCTGCTTGGCACTCCATAATAACCCATTCTCCCAGTCTGAACTAGTGCTTGGATTCCAACAACCGCTTCAGCAATCTTCCCTTCTCTAAAATGCTGTGCAAGAACTTCTTTTTGTCTTCCAGCTTCAGCAACTGAAATTGGTTTGGGTCTTGTTGTTTTGCCCTCCAGGCCCCTAAATCTCATAACCGGCATAAAAATCATTGATTATAAAAAACAAGTCCCCCACTCTACTTAAACCTTTTTACGAGTTTGACTTTAAAATATTTTTAACAAAATCCAATTCATCTTTAGCGAATCTTTTCATTCCTTTTGGAATCGCCCCTTCAAGGATTATGGGAACTTTTAATTTTGAACATTTTTTTAATAATTCAACAATTTGTTGCTTGTTTTGGGAAAGCGTTATTAGTGAGTGATTTAATGTTTTTGTCATTCCACTTGCATGAATTTGTTTCAATTTTTTATTCATTGATTGGATTAACAAATACACTGCTTTTAATGAGTGGCCATGTTCAAAAGCGTGCTGAATGTCCAGGCAATACTTAAAAACAGGCTCTTTCTTGGCGAATTCCTCAAAATGCATCCCCAAGCTAAAATTAGTATGGCTGCCATCCCCGTTCTCAATCAAAATACTCAAGTTACTTTTTTTAATTAATGAAAAATCACTCACACGCCACGGATGCAAAATGAAAGCATTTATCCCTATTTCTTGCGATAATTCCTCTGCACACTTAATCAATTTACTTGTAGCCTCATCATTGCCATAATTAAATTTTCCTGGCAAATGGCAAGAAATATAATCAAAACCTTTAAGCGCTTGGGGTAATTTAGAAATTAAAGGCAGTTTAAAAAAATCCTCAATTGGTGCTGATAATTCTATTGCATTTGCCCCAGTTTTCTTAAT
>CAZIPK010000140.1:1861-2206 GCA_964541135.1 uncultured archaeon
TTTTCCAATAATATCCAACTCATGCTGGTATAAGCAACCAACAGAAAACCCAATCAGCTGTACGAATTCTTTTTTTAACATAAATAAATTGCACTTTGCTTTTACTTAAACCTTTTTCTTGCATTAATTCTACCGCATTACCAAAAAAAGCTTTCTGATTTTATTTTTGATTTATGCACGCCAGCTTTTAGGAGTTCTTTAGTTATCTTTTCTTTCATTCCTTCTGGGCCACATATATAAAACACTGCTTCTTTAAATTCAGGCACTTTTTGTTTAATGAGTTCAGCATTAATGTGCCCAGTTTCAAACCAGTTTTCTTTTTTCTTTTCCTGTGACAAAACATAA
>CAZIPK010000140.1:2216-2513 GCA_964541135.1 uncultured archaeon
TTGCTAAACCATTTTGCTTTTATTTCTTCAATTTCTTTAATAAAAATAAGGTCTTCTTTCTTTTTTGCCGCGTAAAATAAAGTGATTTTTTCAGGAGCGTTTTTAGTATTTTCAAATTTTTTATTATTCTCAAAGTTTTTCTTATTTTCCTGGTTTTTATTATTCCCCTTACTTTGAATTAATTGGTTTTTTAAAATGCTAAAAAACGGGGTTATTCCTATTCCTCCTGCAATAAAAACAGGGTTCTTGTTTTTTTCCAAAACAAATCTTCCATAAGGCCCTTCAACAACAACTTCC
>CAZIPK010000141.1:0-2477 GCA_964541135.1 uncultured archaeon
CCAAAAGAAGATGAAATATTTTACACTATAACTTACTGTCCAAAAAATCAAAATGACTCTAGTTCCTGCCAGATAATTGAAAGCGGGGTTGCTTCAACTAATCCCATAACGCATTACCTAAAACAAGGAAAATATACTTATACAGTGAGTGTAAAGGGGTATGAAACAGCAATTGAAGAATTTTATGTAACAAGCATAGAAGCGCAAAATATTTTCTTCAATCTAACTAGACTGAATCAAATCCATAAATAAAACACCTACAAAAACGTCAAATTAATTGGGGGTATAAACCCCCCAATTAAAAAATAAAATAAATTATAATTCTAAAACACGCTTAATTCTAATTTACATTACCTTAATTTATAGTTTACATATTTTTGGTTCTTTATCTCTGCGACCTTAGATATGGGTAGCCCGAGTTGATGCCTGCACCCATGCTCCAATTAACATCAAAATCCCAGCCAGCGTTAGCAAAGGTTGACTGAATTTTCATTTCAGTTGTTGTTTTTCCGATCCCCATTGTGCTTGTTGCCCTGCCGGATGTATTCATATCCCAAAAGTTATTGGAATCAGTCCCTGATGAAGAAGTCCCACAAAATCCACCAACATTTGATGAGCCAGTAACTATTCCATAGGAATAAGAGTTACTTATATTCCCCCCTGTGTTTTGGCCAATAAATCCACCTATGCTACTTCCTCCTGAAACTTCGATCAAAGAATAACAATTAGAAGTCACCGCAGGGGCAATATTTGTATACCCAATTAAACCCCCTACATAATCTTCTCCATAAATCTGGCCGGTAGTGTAAGAATTAAAAATAGCTCCACGGTTAACCCCAACAAGCCCGCCTGTATAATCTTTTCCAACTATATTTACATCAATTACCCCGATATTAATTACTGTTGCAGTAGGAGCGGTTCTTCCAAAAAGGGCAATATAGTTGGTTGTAGGACGATTGATGAATAAATTGCTTATGGTATATCCTTGACCATTAAAAGTCCCTTGAAGGCTTGCCCCGTCACTGGTTTTCCCTATTGGGTCCCATCCATTGCCAGTATTGTAAGCAAAATCACAATTCCTAAAATCAATATTATTCATAAGATTATAATCCCAAGTCAAATAATTCCTAATCCTATTCAAATCATCGCAGGAACAAATTGGGTGATATGTTAAGGAAACATTTGTGTCAAAACAATCCCTTGGAGAAGCATAAATTACCGAATCGGAAGGGAGTATGCCTGGAATTAATACTGAAACAAGTTCGTTATTTCCCCCCTGAATTTTGGTTAAACCCGAACTTGTATTATAAGTTAAAATAATTCCAGAACTTGTTGAAGCAATGTTATTCTTATTTAAGTAAATTGATTTGCTCTCTCCTACTGCTAGAAAAAAATCAGCCGGATAAATTGAGTTTCCATTTACGGTTACTGATCCAAGGCTTAAACGGTCGCTGGTATTATTCTTTAAAACCAATAGAATTGTCCCATTATTATCCACTATCGAATCAGTAATTGCTAAGGGCTGGCTTGACCAGTAAAGCTTTGAACCTTGTTCGTTTGTAGTGCTTGCGCTGCCCATTTGTCCAAGCAAAAGAGAAACCACTATCAAAGCAATAACTACAACTATGGCAATAATAACCAGATACTCTATTGTGCCCTGAGCAGAACTAGAAAAAATATTTTCGCGATAATTATCCTTTTTCCTCATTCAAATAATAAACAGTCAAAAAATAAAAGACTTTTCAAAGTGTGTAATTATGCAAAATTGTTTTTTCTTCATTTAATTCCTTCTTTTTGTTTTAATTGGTTGCTTTGGTTTCATAGCTTTTTTGCAATTTTTCAAGCGAGCTAGCAATTTTTTCCATTTCTTCTTCTAACTGCTTTTTTGCCCAAGATTTGAATGATTCTTTTAGGGAGTTTCGCTCCTCGCTTGTGGGAGAAGGGTTTATAGAATAAGTTAAGGTGTCGCGGCGGATTAACCCTAAATCAATGAGCCTGTTTAAGTGGTAGCGTATAAGTTTTTCACTCATTTCAAGAGAGTGTTTTTCTTTTATAAAATCCTTTAAATCAATAGTGGTCGGGTTTTTCTTTTTTTCAAACAAAAAAATGAATAAAGCATCAAAAACCAAAAAACCCTTATCTCTTGTTTCTTTGGGAGAAATTAAGCCTAAAGAAAGACAGCACCATCTAAGAAGGGATTTTCTTGTAAAAATTACTGAAGAAGGCAAATCAATTTGGCGGATAATGAATTCTTTTCTAATCAATTCCGCTTCGGGTATTATTTCAGCCACAAAAACATCACCACTTGAATATAAAAATATTAAATTTTCATTAATAAAATTAAAAATAAAGGAAAAAAAGTTTTTCCCCGCATTATTCTTTTATTCTTTTAAGTATTTAAAGTTTTTTAAAATTAAAATTAACTAATTTGTTCGTTCAATTCAAAACGCAATCCTTCTTCTCACCAAAATACTTAA
>CAZIPK010000142.1:0-2476 GCA_964541135.1 uncultured archaeon
TATGGTGATTTGTGGGCGGTTGATACAAGCGGATTTAAGGTTTCCTGCGCCAATAATACCCAGGTTTATGATTTTTTAGCAAAAGGCAGTAATGTTGAATTTAAAAGCAATTCAAATATCAAGGCGGCTTATGATGCACAAACACAGCTTTTCCTCCCTGACCAGGCAAATTGCGCTTATACACTAAATTTTGAGGCGGATAAAACCTGGGATAATGAATTATTTGTTTATGGGTTTAATAGCTGTAACTAAACTAAACCAGCAGCCTTGTAGATTAATTCAAAAATAAGCACTTACTTGCCTCAAAAACTCAATCAAAAAACACTTGCGTGTTTAACAAAACCAATTAATTTACAAAGACTTAACCGGTTTTAATCAATTATTTGGGTTAAAAAGCACTATGATTAACCAACCAAAAAAAATTAACCTTTTACAGTTAATTTGGAACAAACATTTATATACTCCTTAAGCAGCAATTATTGTATTCAATAACTTTGTTTCATTACAAAGTTAATTGGATTCATTTTGTTTTGGTGTTTTAATGACTGGTGAGGCAAAAGTGGAAAATTCTTCAAAAACTAATGCAAATGGGGCAAAGCCAAAAGAAGCGAAGAAAAATGGGTTTGGAAATTTTTTCAAGTTTGGAAGTTTTTTCAAATTTGATTTGGAATACTTAATTTTAATTGTATTGGTATTAGTCATAATTTTTGGCGCAAGGGGTTATGCTCTGCAAATAAGTGCGCCAGTAAGCGTTTCTATTGAAGAAAGCGGCCAGTTCGTGGTAGATATTAATAATGATTCAAAAGAAGTTTTGAACATTAGTTTAAGTGTTTATTCTCCTGCAAAATCTGAAGTAAAAGTCCCTAAAATAATTGAACCAAATTCAACTGCAAAAGCATTGGTGTTGTTAAAAAGTAATGGGGAATACGGGGATTATGTGGGAACAATTGAAGTTAAATCAAACGGAGAAATAGTGAAAAAAGAGTTTTTTTTAACTATTGAACAAAAAAAGGCAGTTAGTCAGGGAAATTTTTTTGGAGGGCTTTTTAGCCTTGGTGCTTTTGTTAATGAAACGGGGCAATTCTCATTAACGGAGTGGGGTTTTTTCTGGATTTTAGTCATAGTGGCTGCGATATTATTAATTGCGTTTGTTGCAAGAGTAAGGAGAAGGGTATAAATTTTTAGAACGAGGCAAGATTTTTGAGTATTGTAAAATTTTTGATTGATTTGAAATTTTGAAAGATTATAAAATTTTTAAATGGTGTGAAATTTTTGAATGATGTAAAATTTTGAAAATGAAGGGGGATTAAATATGAAGTCAAGATTATTGTTTTTGGCAGTGGGTTTATTTCTATTAATTCTTGGGTTAGGCATAGCCCATTCAGCAAGCCCAGTTTGGCAAGAGTTCCCGCCAAGATGCCTTAATGAATCTGCCTATTCTTTCCTTGATTTAAAGAATTATGTTTTTGACCTTGAGGATAAAAACAATTTAACATTCTCTTTGGAACAGAGTTTTGTTCCTGGGTTTGACTGCACAATAGAAAACAACAGTTTTTTGTCCTGTACCATTAATACGAATGAGCACGTATACAAGGATTTAACTTTCACAGCAACTGACAGAAATGGAAACAAATCAACAAGGGTAATGTATCTTGGGGCTAATTGTTTTGATTTAAACGGAAATGATTCAAACAGCAGTGGAAATGGGCTTATTCTTGAATCGGAAAACAAAAAGCTTTGCTTTGAAAAATGCACTTCATACACAGAGCAGGTAAAATTAACAAATAATTCTTATCAAAGAAAGTGCTTATCATTTGATGCGATTGCAAGACCGGGCAATTTGCTTAATGTTTCAGTTCCAAAGGAAGAAATTTGCCTTAATTCAAAAGAATCCACTACAATTCCTTTAAGTATTAATACTTGCGGGGTTGAGGAAAGGAATTACCAGTTAAGGCTTTATGCACTGGATACTAATCTAGAACTTTGGTATGACATACAGGTTGGAACGTGCAATACTTATGAAGGCTTTAGGATTAATGAGTTTGACGGCAAAGTGTGCCAGGGAGAGGAAATAAAAATCCCTGTTAATGTAAGGAACCAGTCTTCAGTTTCAAAGAAAATATGGTTAAGCGCGGATAATTCAACCATCCTGCCTTTTTTTGAAAGAAATTTTGTGACTTTAAATCCCGGCGAACAAGCTGAGGCTCGGTTGGTTATTAATGCAAAGCATGCACCATTAGGAAAGCAGGCGATAGTTCTGTCGGGCCAATCTGAAAATTATAATATCGAAAAAAGAGTAGTGGTTGAAGTAGTTGATTGTTCAAACATCCCAAAAAGGACTTTTGAATTAACCGCGCAAAATTTTTGCCCTGATGTTAGAAGAGGGGGCAAAGTTGAGGGGCAGTTTAAGATAGAAAGGGTATCAACAGGGTGTATTGAGTGTTCTCTGAGTGAGAAAGAATTTTATTTAAGTCTA
>CAZIPK010000143.1:0-2468 GCA_964541135.1 uncultured archaeon
GAGTGAATAAAATCAACGGAGTTTGGTAAAAGTTTCCCATCACCTGAAGTTTTGCCTAAAACTTCATTTTGTCGCATTAATTTTTGTGCATGCCTTACTAACCAAGTTATTTTGCCAAAATTAGCATGCCTTTCCCAGTCAGGCATCCACCTTACTCCAGTAGCAATTATTTTTGCAGACGGGCCCATTATTTTTTCAAGCTGGCTTGCCGCAGTTCCATCCCCGCAGCCAATTTCAAGCACGGTATAATTTGCCCGACTTTTTCTTTTATGCGCTCTTATTTGGGCAGCCAAATCACAACCATAAAATTTATTTAATTTTCTTAATGTGGATCTAAAATTAATCCATTTAACCATTTTTTTCTTAGTTTTCTTAAATTTTCTTTTCCTCGACTTAAATCTGTCCCCCGCCCTAACTTCTCCCAAAACTGATGCTAAATGCATTGCTTTAAAGCAATTTTCTCCACGTTTTATCGTATTAAGCGCCGCTTGGTCAATACTTGCTTTTGGATTAAAAGGCACTCCTAAGTAGCTTTTTCTCCAGCCTTTCTTCATGCAGACCACCTATTGGTCAGTGTTAGTAAGCCTGCTTTTAACAATCAAGTTTTTGCCATATAGTATTGCCCGATCAGCATAGCCTAAAAATAAGCTTGTTTCTAGCACTCCTGGAATTTTTCTTGCTTCCAAGTCAAGGTCTTCTAATGAATATATTTGGTCAAACTTTAAATCAACAAAGTAGTGCCCTGTTTCGCTTAAAACAGGCTTGTTGTCTTTCATTCTTAGTTTTGGTTCTCCCAAATTCATTAAATGGGTTATGGTTTTGTTTATTGCAAATGTTGTTGCTTCAACGCATATTGGCGCATTAAGAATGTTGACAAAATTTTTTTCCTCGCTAATTACTATCATCTCGGCGGCGTCCATTGAAATCATTTTGTCCCTTACAAGCGAGGTTGTTTCGTTTGAAATGTAGTTAAAGTCTTCATCCACTTGGTCGACAAAATCAAACGCTACATCTATTTCAACTTCTTCAACTGAAACCAAAGGTATTTTGAGTTGGGAGCATAGCATTGCCATATTGTGGGAGGTCGCAACCATTTGAATTTTTAATCCAGAATGCACCATGTAGAATGCTATTTTTTTTAAAAAAGCCTCGTTTGTGGGGCCCGTTCCAAGAGATACTACTGATTCTTGTTTAAGGTACCTTTCAACTATCCCTTCTATATTGTCTTCCAAAAGCATTAAACTCACTATTTAATTAATGCTTTTTTTGAATAAAAAACCTACTACTACTTTAATTAGGAACGAAAAATTTGCTCTAAAACCAAAAATAATCAAAATTCTAAATTTGCATTAAATTATTTTATTATTTAAAACCAAGCAGTCACTTCAAAATTTCATCAATTTTTTTGGCCAAGGAGTAATCTTTTTCAGTGACTTTTTTTTTGTCATGGGTAGTTAGAATTATTTTGACTTTACTGTATGAGTGAATCAATATATCCGGATGGTGGTTTGCTTTTTGGGCGACAACCATTATTTTATTCACAAATTTTACTGCTTGGACAAAATTATTAAATTCAAATTCTTTAGTAAGTAAATTTTTCTTTATTTTCCAGTCCATAATAAACAACTATTCACAAAAGCATCATTTAATTAAATTAATGGCAATGTTTTATCATGGATTAATTATTAATTTACCAAAAAATATTTTTCTTAAAAATGGGGAATTTGCAATTAGAAATTTACAAGAATTATTCATTTACATAACCGTATAATCCTCCGCTAAAATTGTGGGTGAAAACGACTTTATTTTTATAGTAAATTTTTTCACTTCCATTAAATTTTTTTATATTTCCTTTTAAGGTTGACGAATATTTCCAATCTTCATAAACAAATTTTCTTGGGCCTCTTGGTTGGAATGAATTGATTTTATCCCCGGTTAAAAGAACCTTTTTTAAAAAATCAAATGTTTGGTGAACAAAGTTAATATCGCTTTTGTATTCAGCTTCCATTCCCCCGCCATAAATTTGAACCCAAAATGGTTTTTTACTGTGCCAAACTACTTCTCTCCCAAATGATTGCAAAAACCCGCTGTAACTATCCTTGTAATACCATTCACTATTTTTGTCACCGTATTCTAATTCTTTCATTCCAACTTCGGCTTTTTTGGGATCAACTTCTCCCCCGCCCCCTGCGTAAGTTGCGGCAGAGGCTTTGCCTAAAAATTCATTTAATTCTTTTAAAATTTCTTTCATAAAAATCACTACCCTTAAACAATGTTTTTCTGGTTTTAATTCTTTTGCAAGTGTCTTGCCGCCATTAATAAAACCGAATTGAATAAATTTTAAAAAAAATATAGCTTCAAAAATTTAGTTTTTATAAAACCCAAACTATTCTCTCCAATTAACTTTCACATCATCAGTTCTTTGTTTTGGCAATACTTGCACTGTGGAGGGGTTGTTTTTGTGACCG
>CAZIPK010000144.1:0-2468 GCA_964541135.1 uncultured archaeon
GGGGCAAATTTAAATTTAATTAATACTAATAAAATTTTTAATTTTTTTCCTTGGGCTAAATTTTAAATTTAAGTCCACAAGGCAGACTAAAGTTATAATAATTAGTTTAATTTCATGGTAATATCAGATTTTTTCAATTATTTTGTTGAAAAACTCGTCAACTTCTTTTATTTTTTTTCCATCAAATTCAAAAATGCTTGTAAAAACCGCTGATTCGATGGGTTTTATTCCTTTCATAGATAATAGGCTTGACATTTTTTTTTGGGCAAAACCAGGAATTATTCCTGTCGCGTAAATGGCAAACTTTGAGTTATTTGCTTTTTCCTGATCAATTCCCCTAAGAAAAGCATTTACTGCAGGGGCGGAAGTCAGGGACCCGACTATGGGGCTTCCGATAATAACTAATTTATAATCATTGATGTTTGAAATATTTTCTTTTAAATTAATTGACTTTTCTCTTTTAAACTGCTGGCTTAAACCAATCTTTTTTTCGGTTTCAAGTTTAAACAAAGTTACTTCAAAGTTTTTTTCAACAAGCCTCTTTTCTAAATGCATTGCCACTTTAAGTTCATTGCCTGGCTTGTTTTTTTGTGATTCTGAATAATAAATTATCAACGCTTTGGCCAAATAAATCACTTTTAGTTTATTGAGACTAATTCTATCTCAAAAACAAGAACTTTGCCTGCAAGGAAGTGATTGAAGTCGATTACTGCTTTATTGCCTTCAATACTGGTCACTTTGCCAGTCATTCCTGAAGATGCTGTCACTTCACTGCCGACTTTAATGGCTGAAAAATCAGCAAATGAATTTGAGTCAACAGTAATTATTAATTCATTTTGTTTTTCCCCATAGGCTTCGCTTGGCTGTATTTCAACAGTTTTCTTCTCCCCTACTTTCATTCCTAACACGGCTGCATCAAACCCTTTTATCATTTGCCCTGCCCCGACTTCAAAAGCCAACGGTTCTCGCTCGAGGCTTGAATCAAAAATCGTGCCATCCTTAAGCCTTCCAGTATAATGTACTTCTACATTATCTCCTTTTTTTGCACTTATTGTGTTTGTATTATTTGTAGTATTTAATGCATTTGAATTATTTGAAACCACTTCTTCCACCCCAAGATTAAATTGCCCTGTAGGGTTATTATTAGTTGCGTTTTGGGGATTGTTTTGGGAATTTTCAACGCATCCAAAAACGAGGACTATTAAACTAATGCAAATCACTGCCGGCAAAATGACTTTTTTCAGAAAACTCACCTTAGAAAATAAAACTTCCAAAGGTTTTAAAAATCAAGCAAATCACCAAATTTGCTGGCGGTTGTTATTTTGTTGCCGTAATATGTAGGTGTTGTTCTTCTTTTTTAATTTCTTCTATTTTATCGAATCCTGTTTCGATAAGGAATTTTTTTAGGGTTTCAAAATCATAACCAAAATAGTGGTGATCTTCTTGATATTTTTCAAATCCGTAAATTTTATTTAAAGCCCAATCTTTTTTTTGGCCGGTTTCTTCAATAAATAATTTGCAAAAATAAGCAAGATTCGGCACGATTATCTCCAAAAGCCCCCCTTTTTTTAATACTCTGTGCATTTCTTTTAAAGCAATTTTTGCGTCATTTCTTGGCAAGTGTTCTAAAAAGAATCTTGAATAAACACAATCAAATTCGCCGTCCTTAAATGCGAGTTTTTTTGCGTCTCCCACCACATCGGCCCCGATTCCATCCCGTATATCAAAGTGTGTGTATCCCTCTTTTGGCTTATTTCCAGAACCTATTTCAAGTTTTTTCATGATAAACACGTTAGTTTGACATAAATTATTATTAAACAGCAATTTTTTAAAGCCGAAAGCCTTTAATTCATTGGTTTAAATGTTTGGGCTTGAAACAGTTAATTATGGGTTGCTTTTAGTAATCCAATGGGTGATAGTTTTTGCAGTTAATTTCATTCCTGCCCTTGCTCCTCCAACCTGGGCGGTGCTGTCTTTCTTTTATATAATTCGTGAACAAAATATTTTTATCCTTGTAATTATTGGAGTTACTGCGTCAACATGCGGTAGGTATGCTCTTGCAAAACTTAGCAGTTACTTAACTGATAACTTTGCTTCAAAGGAAAAAAAATCAGAATTTAATTCGATAAAAAACAAGTTAAAAGGAAAGGCTAGGGAAAAATTTATTTTTACCTTTCTTTACGCTTTAAGCCCGCTTCCTTCAAATGCATTATTTATTGCCTTTGGCGCAACAAAAACAAAGTTAAAGGAAGTGCTAATTGGTTTTCTTATTGGCAGGTCAATTAGTTATTTAGTTCTTATTTTTATTGCAGGAAAAGTTTTTTCCTCGATGGATTCAACAATTCATGGGGGCACGAATATTTGGACAATAGGGATTGAAATAATAGGGGTTATTGTAGTAATAGTGTTTTTTTTGTTTGATTGGACAAAATTGCTTAATTTTGGGGAAAAAGAAAAGAAAAAAAAAT
>CAZIPK010000145.1:0-2453 GCA_964541135.1 uncultured archaeon
CCTTGATTCCTTCTTCTTTTAGTGCTTTTATTGCTTGCGAGCCGGAATAATCAAATTCCCCAGCTTGGCCAATTTGAAGCGCTCCAGAACCAAGAATTATTACTTTACTGGGTTTCTCATCAATAATTTCTTTAATTTTTTCCATTAATCCAGCCCCTGTATTTTAATCCAATTTTCTTGTTTTGTTTTTAATGTTCTTATTACAACCACCACTTTATCTCAAATTTTTTTTTTATTACAATTTTTTTATTATTTTAATTTTTTTATAAATTCATCAAACAAAAATCCTGTGTCGACCGGACCGGGGGTTGCTTCAGGATGAAATTGGACGGAAAAAAATGGTTTTGTTTTATTTATTATTCCTTCATTTGTATTATCATTGGCGTTTCTCATCCATGCAGCCCATCCTTTTTGTAAAGTATTTTCATTAACCGCAAATCCATGGTTCTGGCTTGTAATAAAACAGCGATTTTCCCCGACCATGTACACTGGCTGGTTCTGGCTTCTGTGGCCGTATTTTAATTTATAAGTATCTGCGCCTGAAGCGAGCGCTAGAATTTGATTTCCAAGGCAAATACCAAAAATCGGAATCTCTTTCTCCATAGCTTTTCTTATATTTAAAATTGTTTGAATACACATTTTTGGGTCTCCTGGACCATTGCTAATTAATATTCCATCAAAATCAAGGTCTTGGTTATAATTCTTTTCAAAATCAGTTAAATTATCTTTGGAAAAGAAATCAAAATCCCAAGGGACGCTAATTACTTGCAAATTTCTTTCAAGCAGTGAATGGATTATATTGCTCTTAACTCCGCAATCAATAAGCAAAACCTTTTTACTTCCTTTCCCGTATAAAACAGGCCTATTTGTGCTAACCCCTTGTACTAAATTAACTTTATTTGGATCAAGCAATTCAACTTCGCCAGGATTTTTGTCGCCGATCATAATTTTTCCAAGCATAGTTCCATTTTCGCGCAAAATTTTAGTTAATGCCCTGACATCAACTCCAGTTATTGCAGGTATTTTTTCTTCTTTTAACCATTCTCCAAGCGATTTAATGGCAGTATAATGTGAGTATTTCTCACAGTATTGATTAACTATCAGCCCAGTAATATGGATTTTTTCTGATTCAAAGTTTTTTATTAAATTATTTTGATAAATTTTTTTTGGAACCCCATAGTTTCCAATTAATGGATATGTTAAACAAAGAATTTGGCCAGAATAACTCGGATCAGTTAGGCTTTCATTATACCCAACCATCCCAGTATTAAAAACTACTTCCCCCGAAACAGACGAATTAAAGCCAAAAGATTCCCCTTCAAAAGTTAAGCCTCCATTAAGGATGAGCTTAGCTTTCAAGGTCACCACCAGAAAAAAATTTTTGGCAAATAAACTTTGATTTAAAAAAAGAGAAAAAGGATATCAACGATTTTTGCGAATTGTGCAAAAATATTGTTTCCATTCTAGAAAAATATTAAGCCTAGTAAGCCTTTTAAATATACCCGAAAAAATTAAAAAATCTAGCAAATAAGAAAGTTAGTCAGCGTGTACATGCCCTTCAAAAATAAATCCTCTTAATGCTTCTAGAGAAATTATTCCGGTAATAATTATTAATACCAAATAAGGGTTGAGTTCCTGGCCAAAAAAGGCTATGGATACTGCAAGTACTGACGCAATTATGTGGGGTATAAATAAACTGCTGTGGCGGTGGCCATGGGTTTTTGCCACCACTAATTCTATTAATCCAATGAAAAGTAAGGATAACCCGGCAGATAAGGACAAAATGAACACCAATTCATTATTAATTCCTAAAAAACCAATTTCAGCCATCTTTAAAATTGACGCGCCTATTGCTGAAAGAAATATTACGAGGGGAATGTGAAAATAACCCGCAATTGAGGACCAAAAATTTCCAAATCTAAATCTCTGGCTCATTATGTGGTCAAAATAAATCCACCAAAAGCTAAAAGAAATTATTATCCCAAAAACTATGACAATCACAGTGTCAAACACAGGGGCTTTTGACCCAACAGTTCCATGAAGGATGCTAAAAATTAGTTCGCCTAAAATTACTATTAGAAATAACCCAAATCTTTCGGACAAGTGCTTGTTATTTAATTGTAAAAATATTCGTTGATGTCTTAGAGTAATGAATGGCACCAAAAAATCAATTACTAGTCCTATTATCCAAAAAATCACCATTATGTTAAATGGAAAAAATATTGAAATTAGCCATAAAATAATTGAAATTGTGAAAAATACATTGTAAATATTTGTTATAGGGCGTAATATTTTATTATAAATCCCAACCCTGAACCAAAGCAAGTTAATTATTAGTCTTAATCCTATGTAGGATAAAACAAAACCAATTAGGGTTGTTTTAAATGCATCATTAATGCTAAAAGCCATTAATCCAATCAAAACCATTTTCAGAAGAGTAAAAACACGGTGGC
>CAZIPK010000146.1:0-2405 GCA_964541135.1 uncultured archaeon
TGCCAAAGGTAGTCAAAATGTTCTTGAAATTAAATGACCCTGAAGTCGAAACATCAACAAAACCCTGCCCATCAGGCCATGCCCCCGCGGGGCCATTACGTTTAACTGCAAATCCGCCTAAAGACAATAACTCATTATTTGCCCTTAGCCACGCAGGGGAATCAAGGAATACTGTATCATCCCACTCATTGAATAACAATGCAGATTCTTTTGCATAATCTACTTTAGCTACTTTTATAGCCGCAGCTCTTGCAAGTGGATCTGGATTTAGCTCTGCCGCCTTTGTAGCAGCTTCAAAAGCCTGTTCAGCTTTAGCCATTCTTTCAGCATTATTAATTGAATAATAACGCAAATGTTCTACTGCTTGGAAAAATTTTTTCTTTTGATCTGCATCAAGTTTCCAAATCGGGGAATTTGCACTTAAAAGATTATCAGTATAACCACCAGCGCCCGAACTAAACAATTTCATATCAATTGTTAATGGTTTGAATAAATCCCCAATTCCCTCTTCTTTTATTAACGCATTATACACTCCAGCCCTTTGTTTTCCAATTAATTCTACAGGAGTAGTTAATTGTTTCAATCTTTGCGGGATGTGCCAGCCGTAATCGCTTGGAAGCGCACCGTCACCAAGGGATTTTGCGCCTTTAGTGAATAGTTTAAAGCCCTTGTGGACGAACATGGGTCCCAAATTTGAAACAACCAAATCAACTGTGAAAAAAGAGTTAAAGTATTTGTCAAACGCGGAGTAAGTGCTTATTACGCAGGCACTGTTATTGCAGGTAGTGGCGTTTTTTGCGGTGTAGCTGTTTACTAGGACTGAATTTTGTATAAAACCGCCCTTAGCAAATGAACCAGTAGTAAAATCATTTGAATCAATTGGAAGATAATTTGACTGCAATTTCTCAAGCTCTGCGGGCGAGAGGGACATTTCAGCAAGGCTTTGGGTGGCGCCGGTAGCTGATTTGAATGCGTTAGTCAAGTCACTTACAAACCCAACTCCTGAAGTCCTTACTGATAATCCATCCCCATTAATTTTGCACAAGGCTTGCTGATTTGTGGGATAATTACATCGGCCTACACGAATGGTATCATCCATTATTAATCCAATTCCAAAAGGCCCGTCCACTCTTGTCCCATTAAAAAAAGAGAATTTACCAGAAGGGACTGCCAAGTTAGGCGCTTCGACTTTTACTGCTTTATCCCCGCCTAATTGCTGCCCAATTAAGGACACATCGCCCAAATCAGTTGTTTTTGGCTTTGAATCATTAGCATCAGTTCCGGTATTAATTGATTTTCCATCAAAACCTTCATGAGTAGCGTTAAGAATATTTTTTGCTTCCAAACCGGATAATGAAGAAACCGCGCATTGCCCTGGTGGAATTGGGGTTGAAGGAAGGGCTGAAGAAGGATTTGTAGTGTTTGGAGTGATACCAGTACCAGCTAATGGATCAGCAAAACTAATAGAAGTGTATGAATTAACTGACATTAAATTAATTTCAGTAGTATTCTCCTGACCAGCCTCGATTAAAGGAGCGAGGTTTTTTTCACTTGCATAAGCAAAACCAGGATTTGCAAATAAAATCAGCACAAATAAAAGTGAAACAAAAAAAGATTTTGAAAATATCTTAATTGAATCAGGCATGGGCACCACAAGCACTTTCTTTATACTAAAATAATTGATTTTGGTAATATAAAACCTTTCGCTAACAATAAAAACCTCTATTTTTGGGCCAAAATCTTCTCAAAAATAATAAAAAAAACACAAAAATGATAAAAAAAATAAAGCAAGGATAAAAAATGAGTTTAAAATGGAAGTGGGCTTATTCCCCCATAAAATAAGTAAACAAACAGGCCTAAAGGAACCCAGTCAAATAACAAGAAATACAAAAGCAAAAATAAGGCGCATGAAGAAACCACTCCAAGTATTTGGGAAAAAATAGGCATTTCTCCTGCTTTGAAATGGGGTGTTTTTTTCATTGCCGTTAATTTTTTCTTTGACTGGGGAACAAGCTCCATTACAAAGCTGGCAAAGAACTCAAAAAACAATAACAACAAAGTGAGGATAATTGAAGTTATTATTACTCTTGGCAAGGCAATAAAAAATATTGCCAAATTTTCAAAAGCATTAAATGAAAGGGAAGGATCTGACATAGGGGCGCTAATATAACCTAAAGCCATGAAATAAATAAATACTATTACAAGGAAAACAAAAATTATTATGAAATTTAGCAATATGGCTAACAATACCCATGAAAGCGAAAAACGCTTTGCAAGCTTCTCCCTTAACGGCGAAAATATTTTGTACAAAACAAAAGAAAATGCACTAAGTACAACAAGAAGGACTATAAAATCAATAATTGTCCCAAAAGCGGTGAATAAATCCATATTTTACTAAGGGATTA
>CAZIPK010000147.1:0-2340 GCA_964541135.1 uncultured archaeon
GTTGAATTGCATTAAGACTTTTTCCACCATATTTAACACACAATTCAAGATTTCTTAGAATATTTGGTGCCTCTTGGGCGCCCCGCGGACCTTTGGGCCCATATAAGTCTGCATAATGTATAGTATTCAACACATAAGGATTATCAATAAAACCACTTGATATCCCATTTCTTGTTGGGAAAGTTCTGCTTATTTCTTTGCGTACAGCTTCAGGAACAGGCAACGTTGGATCTAAAATAACAGGGTGCGTCATAACCCCTATCATGACTTTCCTATTTGGGTTAGTATTGTGTTTTATAAAGTCATGAACAAAAGCCTTAGCAAGCCTTCTGCTCGACACATCACAAACACCAATATAGCTTTGGCTTAGTGATGATTGTTTTTGTCTCTTCGAAGGAACTATTTCGCCCGTTTTGGGATTAATGTGGATATGCCCTCTAGCTTCTAGAGCTTGGAGTATGGTTGTATAGAGCCCCCTAAAAACAACTTGCCTATCTCTAGGACTTAGTTCTCTAACACTAAAGACGTGCGAAACGTGGTAATTATCAAATAGCACCCTTTGGATTACTTTTTCTCTTTGTCTTTGAGTAAGTCTTGGATCTTGTAAAACCGCTAAAACTTTTTCAGGCAATCTTTTTTCAATTAGCATCCTTGAAATTCTATCTGTCAAATTAACATTTGGGTTTCGATTCCGTCCTCTATTAAAAAAACGCTTAGTTAACATTTGACTATGGTGGTTAGTTAACTGTTGATAATTACTAGGTTTAGCCATTTGCATCGCACATCTTAATTCAGGTTGTTGCGTTTAAAAAAAACACAAAAACACATAATTCAGGGCAATAGACATATATAAAATTATTCTTGCGGTAGATTTCAAATCCATAGTGTATGTGGTAAAAAAAACCTGCGTGGGTTCTTTAGCCTAGTATAATTACACAAATAATATCAACCTAAATGAGTACTAATTAACTCAAAGGCACTTCTATAACAAGTATGTTTGCAGAAGTTTTTGTTTTAATAGTGATTTCTTTTTCGTTTGTTATTTCCGCAGAATCGCGGGCAAAAAGCTTTTTAGTTGTTTTTTTGGATGTGATTAAATCCGCTTCCCCCCCAATCATGAAAACAAAAAGTCCGTTTTCTTTGCTTGTGGGAATTATTTTTTCTGTTTTATTTTCATCAAATTTTCCCAAAAGAAAACGCCCCTCCTGATTCATCTTAATGCTTCCCTTCTTGCCCTGACCTGAAACAATTTCACAAAACTTATTCTCCATTGATGAAAACAAAAATTTCTTTTGATTATAGACAGGAGTAAGGTTCATTTTTTTTGGTTCAACCCATATTTGCAACAATTTAGTTTCCTCTTTTTTTGAAGGGTTAAATTCTGAATGAATTATGCCGCTTCCTGCAGACATGTGCTGAACCTCACTCACCCCAATTATTTTAGTATTTCCTTCGCTGTCCTTATGCTGGATTTTACCTGCAAGGGGGATGGTGATTATTTCAAAGTTCTTGTGAGGATGCATGCCAAAGCCCGCGCCTTGAGCGATTGTGTCATCATTTAACACTCTGAGTTTGCCAAAACCCATTCGGTTAGAATCATGGTAATCAGCAAAACTGAAACTAAAATGCGACTCAAGCCAGTCAAGCTCTGAAAGCCCTCTATCTTTTGCCTTATGTATATTAATAGCCATACCAAAAACCTTTATTGTTATCAAAAACCTTTTTGATTAAAGTTGTTCTTCCTAGTAGTGCTTATTAATCGATTCAAGTAAGGAAATTTACCAGCAAAAAATTCACACTTTAAAGCAATTACTTTATAATCGCTTTTAATCTGATTAAAATTGATTACAATAAGTGTTGGAAGCAAATAAGGAAAAAAATAAAGTTAATATTAGTTTATTGTGATATGTATTGAAAGCAAATTGGTTGTGGTAAATATTGGACGCAAATAATGAAATAAATAAGAGTAATACTAATTCAGATGCTTCGGACAATTTTGGCAAACAAGTATCAATTAAGCCAGGCATATTTTCAAAAGAACGAAAAAAATTTACTTTCCTATCCATTGCTTTTGTTTTTATTTTATCCCTGCTTGGCGGTTTTGTAGGAATGGGTTGCTCAATAATCTCCGGGCTAATTATTTCAGTTATTTCAACAAATCAGAATTATTCAAAAAGAAAAAAAGCAATTCTTTCGGTTCTTGCAGTATGTTTTGGAGTTTTATTGTATTTTGTTATTATGACAATAATTTATTTAAATTAATTTACTTAAATTCTAGATAAATAACCCAAAACAAATTCAATTTACTTAAATTTTAAATGAATGGTCTCAAACAAATTC
>CAZIPK010000148.1:0-2318 GCA_964541135.1 uncultured archaeon
GGGTGCCTGCGGGATGCATGAGGAAGCCAAGAAGGAATTACATGTGCTTGCTTTAGCAAATAAGCTTGGGAACCATAAAATGTGGGAGTTTAATGAATGGATTCACCCAATAACTATTGAGGCTTTGGGGAGTGACTATCACGCTTGGAGTGCGGGAGCGTACATATTTGCTTATCATTGTGTAAAAGAAAAAAAAGTGCCTGTTTTTGAGACTAAGTTGGAGTAAATAATATTTATCAAATTAAATAAGATCCATTATATTTAAGCTAAAAAAATTAAATTCAAAAACTAATTAATTCGAAGTAAAAAATTAATTTTTTTATTATTAATCAATCCCAAGCTTTGTTTTTATTAAATCTGAAATATCTTTGGATGTTTTTCGGTAGTCAAATTTTTGGCGGGCGTGTTTTAGCGCGGCATGACCCATTTTATCGCATAATGCATCATTAGTTAAAAGCGAAAGAAGATGGTTTGCCAAATCATCAATGTCTGCTCTTACAGCAAATACTTTTGGCTCATCAAATTTTATTTTCATTTTTCTTGAAAAGCCCTGGTGCTGGTAAACCCATTCTTCGGTAAGTTTTACTTCTTCCCCAACCTTTGCTAATAATCCAGTTTTGTTATTTACTACTGTGTCTTTAATCCCCATTGCATCAATTGACACTACTGGTTTCCCGCAGGCCTGTGCCTCTACTTGAATCATTCCAAAGCCCTCAATTCGGCTTGGGGCAGCATAAATATCGCAGGCAGAAAGCATCGCCCTCATCATGTTTCGGCTCATGGGGCCCTCTACAAAGTGAATTTTTTTTTCGTCAAGCTTGTAATCATCTATTATTTTTTGTTCTTCTTCGCGGTGGTATTCCGGGCAATACCAGCTTTTTCCAACATAAACCCAGTCCTTAAATTCTTTATTTACTTTAGCTAGCGCTTTTAGTATTTCCTGAGAGCCCTTGCTTGTAGTGTCCCCGCCGATTGTTAAAATCATTTTTTGCCCCTTTTCAACCCCGAACATCTTTCTAAACTCAAGAACTGCTGGGTGGTTTTTTGGCAAGGGACCCATTTCGTCCATGTCAATTCCTATTGGCATTGGGTGGATATTTTTACCACTCACCCCATCGCGGATATAAGTTTGCCTTACCCACTCGCTTGTAGTCAAAATTAGTGGCAACTCATTTAGCTTGTCAATATAATTGCTTACCCAGCCATCAGCATTTAGCCAAGGCACGGGCTGGATACCATGATCTTTTGGGTGTTTTATAATATCTGGATAATCCCCCCAGAACCCAACTCCGATGCAGACATCCGGTTTTAGATAATTGTAATACCATTCTTTTTCCATTTCTGCGTCCCTTGAGCAGGGAGCAGCAACATCCTTATTTTCCAATAATCCTTTGTAAAGCATCTCGCCTTGGATGCTTACTCCATCAAATTGCAAGGGATAAGGGTAAAGGACTAAACTTTTCATCAATCAATCACTTCGTCAAAAGATTCTGTGTCTGAACAACTCTTTTCTTCAAATCCATCCTTACTAAATCCATACTTATTCATGATTATAAACTTTTTCATTGCTGCTTCTTCCATGCTGAGTTTGACAAGCGTGCTTGCTTTTTTGTTTGTAACACAATAACTATTTTTCCCTTTTACTTTGTAAGAGAAAAATAAAACTTTTTTTGCAAAAATAATTTTTTGTTTTAACATTTTTACCACTGCGTTGTGGGTTTCAATATGCCTTTTGTGCCCGTATTCGCCGGTTTTTCCATGAGTCAGGAGCAGGTCAAATTTTTTTTCATTAATTAATGAACTAATTCTTTTTGTAACTTCGTTTAAAGTTGGCAAGTCCTGCTCTGGGCGGTCATCATCCAAATCAGACATAACTCCTTTTGCATTATATTCCTCGCACACCTTAAAAAATTTTGGCGCACGGTCCAAATCAGTTTTTCTGCATAATGAAAGTATTGTAGTGTTCCAATTTTTTTTGTTTCTTAAAAGAAGCCCGCCGCACCAGATGGTTTCGTCATCCGGGTGCGCCACAATAACTAAAACTTTTTTAATTGAAGAATCAAATTGCATGACTAATAAACTGCGCTGTTGCCTTTAAATGTTTCGAACAAGCCATGAGAGGATATTTTTGTCAAAAAATATTTTTTAAATCAGAAATTAAAATAAAAAATTATTTCGACTGTTTTTTGATGATGATTTATTTTAATTATTTTTTTGGTGAAAATTTATGTCACTTACTTTTTTTAATAATAAATTATTTTGATTATTTTACTTATTTTTTTTATTAAAATTTATGGTGATTATTTTTTTAATAAGAA
>CAZIPK010000149.1:0-2247 GCA_964541135.1 uncultured archaeon
AAGGACAGTGGGCAATGCATTAAATAAGAACCCGTATTCATTTTTTTCTTCAAAAAAAATTAATGGAAAAATGGTTCCATGCCATAGGGTAGTTAAGAGTAATGGGTTTGTGGGCGGATTTGCGCTTGGGCAGGAAAAAAAGGTTAAATTGCTCAAAAAAGAAGGAATTGAAGTGTCAAAAAATGGTTTCATTGATTTGAACAAGTATTGTGTTAAATGATTTTATTATTTTTATTTAATTGAAGTAATTGGGTCTGTCATTTTTTTAACTGGGTTGAATGGTGTTTTTATTTTTATTTAATTGAATTTTATAATCATGGTTTTTATAATCTTGGTTTCTTAGGTTTAAATTAGTTTTTTTTATATTTAATTTTATTTTTTTGCACTTATTTTGATTAGGCACTCCGCTTCAGCAATTTTTACAAGCCACCCTTCTGTTTTAACAAATCCTTTGCTTTCAAGCTCTTTTATTGCGTTAAGGAGTTTTTTTTCATTGTTTTGTGTCAGGAATTTCAATTCGTCCATTGAGTAGTGTCTTTTTTCAAAAAGCAGTTTTAATGTTATTTTTTTGTGCAGTTCCCCAAGACCAGTTTCTTCAATTTGCCTTAAGTATGCGTTTTCAAGCACTGTGAGAATCAAATCACCAGAATAATTGCGTTTAAGGCAGTTTATTATTTTGTGGGTGAATTTTATTTAATTTCACAGTTTAATTTTTTTTGCTTAAAAAGTTTAATAAAAAATTTTTGGATTTGCTCAATATTCATCAAAACTATTTTTGTTCTTTTTGATAATAATTTATTTTTTTTATTCCTAAATTTTAATTAATCAGATTAATTTTTCTTTAATATTTTTTAAAGCATTTTTTTTAAACAAATTTTTTAGATAGCTTGGCGTATTGTGCAGGGTTAAGATTTAATCATTTTCAATTCTTTCCTTTTTTTTTATTTTAAGCGTGGTTTGTTTTTCATTTTCTTTATTCTGGTGCGCAAGAACCGTTTTTATGAAGGTTCCTGTTGTAGTTAAACAAATTTGTAGTTCTCTTTTTTCTATTTTAGTTTTGATTAGCCCGCGTCCTTCAAATTTTTTTATGTGATAAAATATGCTTGCTTTTAATTCTGCGATTCTTTCTTTATTTAATTTGCTGCATTTTGTTTTTGCGTATTCTTTTATTATTTGAGTAAAAGTTTTCCATTCTTTACTTAATAAAAAAAGCAGTTCTTCTTCTTTTTTCCTTGGCATCGTGATTTTTGAGAGGTTTATAGAAGGAAGCTCTACAAGCCCTTTGGCGCCAGTAGATATTATTTCTCCGGGGTGGGTGTAATTTCCAGGGATTACATAAAACAACTTTATGGGGTAATATTGTGCGCAAAGCATTAATGCCATTTTTGCAAGCGTTGTTCCAGAAGAAATGTTTACATTTATTTCATCAAATTTTTTTGATTCTTTTTCAATTAATTCAACGGTTTTTTCAAGGCATTCTTCAAGCGAGTGGTAATCAAGAAGGACTATTTCGCAGTCAATAAGGGGCTTTATTGATTCGCATATTTTTTCAGATAATTGCGTTGTAATTTGGCCCCATTTTTTGTCAGGAGATTTTTTTGGATCGGAACTGATTATAATTAGCTTATTTGGGGGGCGTTCTTTTATCCCATAAATTATCCTGTCATGTTCCCAACCCATTAATGCTATTTGGAGGCTTTTCACTTAAAACACAAATATTAAGTATGGAACAAACATTTTTTATATTAAATTAATTTTTAATCATTAAAATTTATTTTAATCATTTAAAACTTTTTTTTAATAAAGCTTTTATTTGGCGGATTATGGATTATATTATGCTTGATTGCATTGAAGAGAATATTTTTGTTAAAAAGCCCCCTTTTTCTTCCCAACTTTCATTCTCTATAATGCCTACAAGGGAGGCGGTTATTTGCCTGATTGGCTTTTATCCTGGATTGTCCTGCGTTCAGCTTTCAAGATTAATTCAGCGGGCCAAGACCAAGCGCATTTCTGTTCAATGCGTATTTAAGGTTCTTTCTTCGCTTTTATCTGAAGGGGTTTTAACTAAATCCGCCAGGAAGTATTTCATAAACGAAGAGTGGATTAGGGATTCAAAAAAATTCCTTGAAGAATTTGAAGAAAGAAAATCCTGCCTTAATAAAACAATGTTGTTTATTTAGTAAAAAGATTTTTTTATCTTAATAGTTTTGTTTGATTTATTTGTTAAATTAGTGTTTTTTCTTAATA
>CAZIPK010000150.1:0-2172 GCA_964541135.1 uncultured archaeon
ATCCAAACAAATTAATCAAAATGCAATAATAATCAAAAATAATTACTCTCTTAAAAATTCAATTAATTTTTTCCCCACCTGCATTTAATGCAACCTCTTTGACACTTTTTTTCGAGTACTTTTCCCAATTTTTGTTCCCAAAAAATAATTCACTGTCCGTTTTTTCCCTTCGAAATAATTCTTTTTCGTCAAAAAATCTTTTCAATTCATATCTTGATATTTCCTGGTTTAAGGAAACATAAACCAGGCCTAAGAACTTTTCTTCAACCTCTTTTGCCCGGCTAAATGCATCATTGCCTTCAAGCGCCAAAAGAATGCAGGGCACTTTTTTTGCTTCATTTATTTTTCTTCTCACTTCTTTATTTTCTTCAAGCATCGCTTTTTTTTCCAGCTTGTGCAAATCAAAATTGGCTGCTTTAATCCCGATTATTGCTAGATTTTTTTCTTCGATTTCTTTTAGTACTTGTCCGGCTTTTTTCTCGTTTAAAGCGACCGGCTTTATAATCAAAAAAGCCTGCAAGTTTAGTCCCCCTTTATTTAACTTTCCTTTCTAGTTTGTGGTGCAGTATGTGAACATCATGAACCGAGAAATAATCATGTATTTCTTCTTCTTTAAACCAAAGCGAGATTTCTGTTTTTGCTTCTGATTTTGAGCCGGAAGCATGAATAATATTTCTCACCGCTTCACCCACCGCATCAGTGTAACCATAACTTGCGTGTGCATAGTCGCCGCGTATTGTACCGGGCATTGCTGACTTTGGCTCTGTTGGGCCGCACATTTTTCTGACAATTTCGACCGCATCAATTCCTTCAAGAACAATTGCAATTACCGGCCCCATAGTAATTAATTTTAAAAGACCGCTAAACACTTTTTCCCCTTTTCTTTCCAGGACATCAAAATAATGTTTTTTGGCGAAATCCTCATTAATCCAAACCATTTTTATCCCGACAAGTTTTAAGCCTACTTTTTCAAACCGCGCTATTATTTCTCCGCTTAACCCTCTTTGTACCCCGTCAGGTTTTATCAAAACTAGTGTCCTTTCAATCACAATCATCCACTCCAAAATGCTTCTTAGAAATACCTTAAATTAAATAAAAAAAGAAAAATAGAAATCTTTTCGGTTTCTACTTTTCAGATTTTTCTTTTACCTTATTTTCTTTTTCTTTTCCTTCTTTTTTTGCTGATAGTAATGTTTTCTTTAATTTGTTATAAGGTTCTGTCCATCTTGTCTTAACCGGCTTTCTGCCAAGCCCTATCATATTTTTTTCACACTTGCTTGAACAAAAATAAAACACTGTGCCTTCTCTTTTTGCGTACATTTTTCCGCCGCCAAGAGGCAATTCAGAACCACAAAAACTACATTTAACCATTTTTTCGCCCCCTTATTTTTGTTTTATTTCCTTTGCTTCTCTTTCAGTGTCAAGCAGCATTATTATGTCGCCCTTTTGTATGCTTCCTCTTGCGTTTCTTCGCTTAACCCTGCCTTTTTCCGTCCCGTCAAGTATTTTGCAAAGTATTTGGGTTACTTCTCCATGAACCCCAGTTTTTTTCACTACTTCGACTACTTCTGCGGGAGTTCCTTTTTCTTCAGCCATTTTTATTCACCCCGCTATTTCCTCAATTCAGCAATTTTTTTGCTCAAATCCTTTAGTTCGGCTTCGTCGCCCGATTCCATTATTGCTATTGATGCTGTTGCTGTCCTGAGATTAGCCTTTTCGCCAAGCTCTTTTTTTGTAGAGATGTAGCTGAATGGAATTTGTTTCTCATCACAAAGAACTGGCAAGTGCATTACCACTTCTTTAGGGTTAACATCTTCCGCAATTACTACGAATTTTGCGTTGCCTCTTTCAATGGCTTTTGTTACCTCGTTTATTCCTGCCTTGATTTTTCCTTTTTTTGCAGTGCCTTCAACCAGCGCCACTGTTCTTTCTTTTAATTCTTCAGTTAAATTTATTTTTACATAATCCGCCATACCTAACACCTCCGCGTCAACCGCTTATATAGCGTCAGCTTCATAGGCAAAATTAGCCTAAAAAAACTAAAATAATCCTTCCCAGAAAGCTTTAAAAAGGTGATTTTGGGGATTAAAAAATTGCTTTAAGTAAAACGCCCTTTAAGTAAAAAGCCCTTTAACTAAAAAAACTAATAAGCATTAATTGATTTTTGCCAAA
>CAZIPK010000151.1:0-2153 GCA_964541135.1 uncultured archaeon
AAAATTTTTTAATTAAAAAATTTTTATGGAAAATGATTTTTTTTAACAAAAAAGTCAATTTTTCATAAAAAATTATTCATACCTTAATGCCGTTACTGGGTCAAGTTTTGCTGCCCTTATTGCTGGCAATAATCCTGATACCATTCCAACAAGCATGGAGAAGATTAATGCGCCCAGAGTTATTTCTATTCCAATATAAGCAATTAAGTTAAAACCAGCACTTTCTCCAACAATTGCCACAATACTTGCTAATGAATACCCCACAATTATTCCAATTACCCCCCCAATTCCTCCAATAAAACTTGCTTCCAAAACAAAAATTGCTAAAATTTTGTTATTTGACGCGCCTAAAGCTTTCATAACCCCTATTTCTTTGGTCCTTTCCATTACCGAAGTAATCATGGCATTCATTATCCCAATTCCCCCAACAATTAGCGAAATCCCCCCCTCGCCAGCTAGGAACAAGGTTATAAGTCCAAGAACAGAATTAATCGGATCTAGTATTTGTTCAGAAGTCGAGACGGATATGCTTTTTTCACCGTATTTTCGTTCTAAATCTTTTTTTATTAAATCAGCAGTTTCTTTAACTTCATTGGCTGAGAGTGATTTTACAAAAATTATTCCTGGCTTTCTTTCAGCCTCAGTGGTAATTCGATAAAATGCATCAAGCGACATAAATATTGTCCCACCAGTGCTTGGTCCTCCCCCACCAATGCTTTGGGATTGAGGTGCTAATATTCCTCTTACACTAAACTCTTCCCCATTAATAATAACTTTTTTTCTGATGTTTAATTCTCTGTCAAAAAAAGTTTTTGAAATATTATCCCCAATCACAATTCCTGTGGAATCATTCTTTGAGGTCATGGTCCCTTCACGGACTTCAAAAAAACCCGTGTTTTCAAAAATGGATACTTTTTTAGCATCTGCTGCCATTATTGATATATTTACTTTTTGTCCATTATATTCAAGCACTGCTGATTTAGTATAAATTGGTACAACACTTTCAACTCCTTTTGTACCTTCTATTTTGTCGATATCAACTTGAGTTAAGCTAATTGTGGAGAAATCCCCACCTCCCATTCCCCCGGGGATTACAAAAATGGTGTTTGAGCCAAGTTGTTCAAATTGCTGCTCAATCGCAACGCTTAATCCCTGCCCTATTGAAAGCAGGCTAACAATTGCGGCAATTCCAATAATAACTCCGATTAAAGTGAGAAATGTCCTTATCCCTGCGCGCTTAAGGTTTTTTGCGGCAACCTCAATAACATCAATGCTTCCGATCATAAATAATCACTCTAATTTACGTTTCAACTTATTTTCATTTTTTATTTTAGTTTAATTTTAATTTTTATCACTTAATTTAATTTTGTTTTTATTTTAACTGGCAAACTTTTTTCTCATTTCCGGATATGATTTTTCCGTCTTTTAAAAAAATCCGCCTCTCGGCTTTTTTTCCAATGCTTTCATCATGCGTAACAAGGACTATGGACCTTTTTTCCTCTTTGTGAAGTTTGTCAAGTATCTCCATTACATTAGCCCCCGATTTTGAATCAAGGTTGCCAGTAGGTTCATCAGCCACTATAATATTTGGGTCCATTGCCAGTGCCCTTGCAATTGCAACTCTTTGTCTTTGCCCGCCTGATAACTGCCCAGGCCGGTTATACATTCGGTCCCCCAACCCAACTTTTTCTAAAAGTTCTTTTGCCCTGCCATCCCTTTCCTTGCGTGGAACACCATTTATCCAAAGAGGAGTGATTATATTTTCAAGCGCAGTAAGTTTTGGGAGCAAATTAAACGTTTGGAAAATAAAACCGATTTTTTGGCCGCGATATCTTGCAAGCTCGGAGTTGCTCATTTTTGTTGTGGGAACCCCATCAATAAAAACTTCCCCTGAAGTGGGCGCAAGCATAGTGGTCAGTATGTCAAGGAGAGTAGTTTTTCCCGAGCCTGAAGGGCCCATTATTGAGACATACTCCCCCTCGCAAATAGTCAAGTCCACTTTGTCAAGCGCCTTAATTTCAACCTCTTCAATCCCGTAAATTTTTGAAACATTTTCAAGGCGAACGATTTCTCCAGTTTTCATTAAAACCACACAACAACAAAAGCTTTGGACTAATTTTTAAACTTAATTATATTGAAAAAGCCAGTTATTC
>CAZIPK010000152.1:0-2151 GCA_964541135.1 uncultured archaeon
ATACTGCATCAGGTGCTTTTGACTGGGCAATTACCGTTTGAAGTGGGGCATCGTTTTCATTCTCAATAATTTCTCCACTTTTGCTGAACCTTTGCATTTGCAAATAATTTGTTTCATCCAAAGCCATCCTTATTTCAATTGGCATTTGGTTTGGACAATCTCCAAAAACTTTGATTTGTCCTTCAATTTCATACAAACTCCCCGCACCGACCACTTCTGGAGAAGAAACTGCTTTTGAAATCCAAGCAATGCATTTTGGCTTTGGGAGGCCAGAAAGTAAATCAGTTTGCGCAATTGATTCGCTTTGTTGTGATCCAGGGGTGTTTGTTTCCGTCGTTACCGCCCCAATGTTATTGGGACAATCTTGTACACAGCCACCTGCAATTTCCCCGTCCTCGCATAAGTTGTTTCCGCAAACGGGCCAACTAGTCATTGTACATCCAGAAATAAGAATAAATGCTCCAAAAGCAATTGCAAAAACTATTAGAGGGTGATGATTATTCATAAACTATCACAAAACATTTGCTTATTATTTTATTTAATCCATTTATTTTAATAATATTTTAATTGACTTGACTTACCATTTTATTTAGTTGATTTATCTTATTAATAATTCTTGTTATTGTGGGTTTTGTTCACAAATTTTGGTTTTGTTTTGTATTAATTTAATATCACTAATTCTTGTTATTGGTTTTTGAATTTTTAATCATTTTTTTAGGGATTTTTTTGTTTAAAAATTCGCTGAATTTTTGCCAGAAAAGGTTTATTAATTGGGGAATTCATTAATTTATTATAGTAAAAGGATTGTATAAATTATTGATTTGGGGTGTTTTCTAATACAAAATAACAATAAAAAATAATACAAAAATGTAAAATAATAATAAAAAATAAAGATAAGAATGTAAAATAAAGATAAAATAATGCAAAAGTACAAAATAAGAATAAAAAATACTAAAAAAGTTTGTGAAAAAGGCGATTTAGTTGATTTCAGATAAACTTGCAAGCATCTATAATAAAATAGAAGACAAGTACTTTGATCTTCTTGACTCGCTTGACAAAAAAGGCCTGCCGGTTTATAAGTACTCTGATTTTTTTGAGAACAAAGGAGTGCCTAGTCTTGTAGTTACTGTTGCAATAATAATCGCAATAATAATTCTCGCATCCGTTTTATTGACTTACCAGGGCGGAGAAATTTCTGAGTTAACCGTATCCCTAAAAGATGCGGAGGGGAATTCATTAGAAGGAGTGGAGTTAAAAATAATTGACGAAAGCGAAGGAGTGCTGTTTGAAGGCAATGCAAGTGATGGTGAAAAAATAAAACTAAACAGAGCCCTTTTTGAAGGGGAAAAAATTGGGATGATAGCCCAAAAAGAAGGCTACCAACCTGCATCAAGCTCATTTACAGTGGGCAAGGAAAACACCCAACCAAGAATAAGGTTTGATAAAGAATTTGAAGGAGTCGAAGCAAAGGTAAGGATAATTGACAAGGAAACAAAAACAGTTGTTTTGGGCGCGACAGTAATCGTAAGCACTGCGGATTTAAGCTACCAATTTGAAGAAGACAAAAATGGATTGTACAAAAAAACAGGGGTGCCAGCCGGGACTAACTTAATCCTAAAAGCAAAAGCCGAAGGGTATAATGATTTTGAACAAACACTAACCTTTAATGAAGGGCAGGTGAGGGAAGTACAGTTAACTCCTTCAGATTCCGCGTTTGTTGGAAAAGCTGCGGTGGCAATTGAAGTAAAGGGCGCGGACGAAAAATTAATTGATGATGTTAAAATAACTGTTTATGACAAGCGCACCGCAACAATTTTAATAAGCGATTACACAAAAAGCGGGACAGTTTTGGCATCTATTCAGTCAGGAATTCCATTAAGAATAACTGCTGAAAAAGAAGGTTTTTTGACTTATGATTCAGACAAGCAAACAGGAGGACTGACGATAAGGAAAAAAGAAGAACGAATTGAAGTGATGCTGAATCAGGGCGGACAGAAATTAAATATAATTGTAACGGATTTACAGTCAGGTTTTTCACTTGATGCGGCTGTAGTTCAGCTTTTTAGCTTAAATGGCGATTTAATTGCTACTGCGCAGTCAAAAATAACCGGCGCGGAATTTAGCGGACTTGATTCCAATAGCATCATAATC
>CAZIPK010000153.1:0-2141 GCA_964541135.1 uncultured archaeon
GAATCACTACGACTATGGGTTCAGGGTGTATAATCCAGGGATTGGGAGGTTTTTGGGGGTGGATCCAATTGCAAAAGAGTACCCTTGGGTCAGTCCGTACAATTATGCGGAAAATAAGGTTCCCAATGCTATAGATCTCTGGGGGTTACAAGCTTTTGAAATAAATCAAGAAATGAATACAATTAACATTTCCGCTAATATTATTTACAATAAAAATAGCTCTCTTAGCAAATTTCTGAATGATGCTTCCTATCAAGATAAAAAAACGTTGCTTGAATTAGCGTCTCAACAGTTTCCTACTTCAACAATTTTTGTTGGAGATAAGGAATGGACTGTTTCATTTAATGTTCATTTTAAAGGTGTTGATACCAATCAAGACATTGTCGATATTATCTCTACTGACATTACTGGTATCTCTGTTGGGCTTGTCAGCACATCTGATGGAAGCAACTATTATGCAAATGAAGCAAAAACAATAGTCATTACTTCCGAAAGAGGTGATGGCACTACCATTGCACATGAATCTGGTCACTTTTTAGGGTTGCCGCATTCCGCTTATATCGAAGGAAGTCCTTATTATGGAAGAACCGAAAAAGAGGAGGACCTTGCAAACACAAGTGGGATAGTTCCAGGACCATTAATGTCATATGACAGTCAAAGAAAACTTCAAGCATATGAAGTTGGTTATTTGGCAAAACATGCCGTATTAATTGCGAACGGAAAAAATATAACCCTAACCAATTACTATAGTGCAACCTTTAAGGATGCTTATGGATTAATGCCTGTCACTCAGTATCAGCAGCTATTAATTTATAGAACTCCGCAAATTCAAGCAGCATTTAACTCTCTAAAAATTAAAAATTAACATGAAAAAGCAATTATTTTTCATAGCTGTTTTTTCGGCTTTTTTTTTCGGATGTTCGCCAATGGTGTCACATAACAAAAAAAGTATAAAGAATTTGTTTTTAAAAAATTTGACTATTATTTATTCCTTTGAAGAGTTAAATCCTTATTTCCCTCCGGCGCCTAAGACTCAACAACAAAAATCATACTGCCTTAAAAATGTAGAAGTTCTATTTAAGAACAAACACAGATTTCCGCTTTTTGATAGTTACGAAATCAACTTTTATCTCAAAAAATTTGGAAATAGCGATAAACCCTTACAAGGCTTTATCAAAAAAAATATATTATCTGATACATTGTTAAATATTTTACCAATATGGAATGTTCCTGGCAGAGAATCAAACAAGTTTCCTGAAAGGAGAATTGGCGACTCAGATTATAAGTTCGAACATGGAAATATAAACGGATACTTGACTATTTCAAGCGGTGAAATATTTGCAAACCCCAATGAAAAAACTAAATTATATATTCTGTTTAAAATAACCGGGCATTTTTTTCTTTACGAAGGATATAACGAATTTGTGATAGAAAATGCATCTCTTGCCCCGACCTCCTGCCTTTTATCTGAGCATCTACTAAATGATGATTTTTTAGTTGTAAACAGGATTTCACAATACCTCCCGCCCGACGAAAAAGTAGTAAATAATATAGGCCTGAAAAAAACCGCAATTAATGAAATCAGAATTCTCATACTTGAGTAAACCGTGAAGTAATCACTATGCCTAAAAAAGCAGATTTAAATACAAAATCCTTTACTATTTTGCACCGCATTGAAATTAGCTAGTCGATCCTTTAAAAGAATATAATTCATTAATATTGAGCGAGATATCTGCCTATTTTCTTGTATTTTTTTGCAAGAAAAATTAAATTTAGGCTGAAAACCTTGCAAATTATGGAAGGCAACGATAGGCAAAACATAGACTTAAAAGTAGAGTTTTTGCCTTAATGAATAAAAACCTGCAAATGGCGGGGGCTTTTTTTATTGCAGCCCCTTTTGCAATTTAGTCTTTTTCAAATAGGCATCACCTACTACGTGCACGACGCGCAGGGCAACGTGCTGGCGGTGTACAAAAAATTTGGCTCCACCGTGACCTGGCAGGAACAATACCTCTACGGCTCAAGCCGTTTGGGGAGTATAGAGCCCGGCGTATCGTGGACCTCAGCCCCCGCCGCCACGCCCTACTGTCCTCTTCCCCCAAAGCGCAACCACCCAAAAGTAGAGAGTTAGGCTAAAATTA
>CAZIPK010000154.1:0-2137 GCA_964541135.1 uncultured archaeon
CTCCTACACTTTTTCCATGTATCCTTCTTAAATTTCTTAGTTTTTCCTCAGTGGTTATACCATGGTGCGCCCCAGTTCTTTTAACAAACGCTATTTGTTCTCCAATATGTTTTCTAGCAAGCCAAGAGCGATTTGATATTCCCATACTAGTTTAATCACTAAAGAAGTATTTTGGGCTTTGGATTAATTGATTATTTTTAGATTTGGATTTGGCTACTTTTTTGGAAAAGCATTTTGGGAAAACAAGTGAAAAAATCGGCCAAAAATTGTGGAAATATTTTAGAAATTATGCAATACTTTGTTTCTTAAAGACAAAGAGTTTTCTTAAGAAAATTAGTTTTTTTATTGGTTTTTGAGTGGGCTGGTTTTGGGGGTGTTTTGAGTTTGGGCCATGGGTTAGTTCTTGTTTAGGGGTTTAGTGCTTTTCCGCCCAAACCTTTAACTTGTCAATTATTTCAATTAGTTCCTCGGCTTTTGGGGTTAAGGCGTATTCTGTTTTTACCGGGGTGCTTAGGACCAGGTTCTTGGTTATTAGCTTATTTTGCTCTAAATTCTTAAGCCTTATTGAAAGGATTCTTGGGTTTAAGCTGGGAATTGACTTTAATATTTGATTAAAGCCAGCACGCTTATTGTTCTTGTAAAAAGAATCAAGGATAAGCAAATCATACTTCTTTCCCACAAGCTTCATTGCTTTCTCTAAAGGATTTGTTTTTTCAACAACTTTTGGCATAAAACCACTTTTTCTTTATTTGGTTTTTTTCAATTTTTTTTCTAAATTTTTCTTTTTTAATACTTAAATAACTTAAATCAAAAAATTAACTCTAAATTTAAAAAATTTGGCCATATTATCAAAATTTATTAAAACTAACTCTAAAAACTTGGCCACAGTTTCCCAAAATTTATTAATTTTGGTTTTGGCTGCTGTTAAACTGATTTAAATTCATTTAACTATCAAAACAAATCAACTATACATAGTATAGTTAGTTACTTTTTTAAAGCTACTTATTTAAATATAGTTTGATTGTAATGTAAATGTATGAATTGGATAAGATATGTTAGAAATGATGAGGTAGCACTTCCAAGGAGGAGCAATGGCTTCTATCTTGACCAAGTAATGCTTGAGTTACTTGAACAAAACACCCTGGCTAAGTGGGTTAGGGAAACAAATGGCAAAATTTCACATTAAATTTTTTTCACTACCTCAAAACCAAAAATACTTAAGGCACAAGCAAGTTGGGGTTTTTGTGCTTTAAAGTATTTTTGAAAAAATCCGCCCGGCAAAGTCCGAAAAGCTTGGTGTTAACCTTGAGGCAAGCTAGGTTAATTTTTAAGGGGTTGGGCGGATTTTATTCTTGTTTTGCTTCTTTTTAGTCTTAATTTTCAATTTTAGGCTCTTTAAACAATTAGTTTTATCCTTTGATTTCTTTTAATAAGTTAGTTTTATCCTTTAAGTTCCTTTAACAAATTAGTTCTATATTTTTCCAAGGTATCAAACTTCTCAAAAAGTGAGTGATATGCTAGTTTAATTTCCTGAGTGCTTGGAATTGGTTTTTTTGGGGAATTAAAATCAAGCTCGTTTTTAATTAAATCAAAAATAACTGGGTTTTTCATTGCCCCTCTTCCAATCATTACCCCCTCGACACCCATATTTTGGAGAAATTTCACTTTAGCGGAAGTGGTGATTCCGCCGTTAGCAATTATTTTACTCCCTTTACTTTTTGCCACTTCAACACACGCAGGATAAATTGAATCATCAGTAGGCTCGCTTGAAGTTTGAGAAGCGGTTTTGGCGTGCACTATAAAAAAATCCGCATCCACTCCATTAATTAAATTCAAATAAACCTTGTGCTTTTTTTCAAACTCATTAATTCCAAGCCTCATTTTTAATGAAACTGGGTAATTTGGAACACTTTTCTTAATAATTGAAACAAGCCGCTGGGTCTTTGCCACCCTCTTAACCATCGCCGCCCCCCTCCCCGCCTTAATAACATCCAAACTAGGACAACTAAGATTAAGATTAAAACCTTCAAAACCCTCAAATGGCTTAAAAGAGGATAAATACTTTTCCAACTGATCCTCTCTCCCAGCAAGAAGCTGAATTTGAACAGGAGTAGAATCACAAACCTCAACTTTTTTT
>CAZIPK010000155.1:0-2129 GCA_964541135.1 uncultured archaeon
CCAGGGGTATAGGCCAAGGACAAATCCTTTTTTGAATTTATTTTTACTTTCGTTTCGACTGAAAGCTTTCCCTTTAGTTTTGAATGCAACTCTAGTGCCTCTGAAACCATTTTTACCACCAAAAAAACAAATAAAATAAGGCTGATTAGTTTAAATACGCTCCATAAAAGTAAATTTCTTTTCTTGCAACAGAAATTCAGTTACTAATTTTTTAACGCTTATTAATTTTTTGATTTTTTAAAACTTTTTATCTAACTTTAGAAGAATTAAAATTTAATTTAATATTTAAGTGGATAAATATCATGACAGTTGGCTTTTTTGCGCTTCCCCAAAGATGTGTGTTATTTCTTTTTTTGCTGAAGAATGCCAATCATCAAGAATACTTTGCATTTTTTCTTTTATTTGGGGCTTTTTCTTTATGCAATAAAAGAAAACATACCCTCCGTTATCCAAGTTATTTTGCCGCCTTTCAATTATTTCACTTTCAAGCAATTTTTTTAGGGATTTTTGTATCGTTGTCCTGTCAAGTTCAAGTGATTTACTTATTGTCTGCACAGTTTCGCATTTATTCCCTTTAGACAAAAATAAAAACAATTCAAGCTCTGTTTTATTTAGGCCAAAAGTACATTTAATCAGGTCTCTTGGGTCAATTCTTTCGCATCCAAAGTCCATTAAAATCACGCCACTTTTTACTTTACTGAATCAATTTTATTTTAATTTAATTTGCTGAATTTTGTTTTAATTTATCAAACTTTTTATTTTTTTATTTTAATTTTTTATTTTTTTTATTTTAATTTGTTAATATTGCTCCGCTATATTTTTAAGGTTATTTTTCTACACTTTCTCTTTTTATTTCTTCAAACGCAGTGTTTGCTGCAATTGCTCCCTCGGCTGCTGCAACTACTGCCTGCTTGAAATTGTCTGAATTTAAATCACCAGCTGAAAAAATTCCTTTAATTGAGGTGCGCATTTTTGAATCAACTACCACGTAACCAAAGTCATCGGTTTTTAGCCCGATACTTTTAATGAAATCATTTTGAGGCTCAGAACCAATTTCAATAAAAACCCCTCCCACATTTAGCTCCTGCCCTGTATCAAGTCTTATCCCTTGAATGGTTTCTTTTCCCAAAAATTCAACTATGTTTGAATTAAATACTGATTCTATTTTAGGGTTTTTCTTTACAAGCTCAATCCAAACCGGTTCCGCTTTTTGATACTTAGCCCCGCGATAGACTATATAAACTTTTTTGGCAATATCAGCCATAAAAACAGCCGACGACAGGGCTGCATCGCTCCCACCGACTATTGCAATGACTTTATTTTTATAAAAAGGCCCGTCACATGTCGCGCAATAACTAACCCCCTTTCCCTTTAATTCTAATTCTCTTTCAATGCCTAAATGCCTTCTTTTCCGTCCTATGGAAATAATTACTTTTTTTGCTTTAATTTCTCTATTGTGGCTCTTTAAAACAAAATAATTTTCTTTTTTAGTTATTGATTCAATCCGCTCCATTGCTATTTCTATCCCTAAATTAATTACTTGGTCAACCATTTTTTGGGAAATGTCCATGCCACTTATATTGCAATAAGTGGGAAAATTACACACCATGTGGGCCTCACTTATTGTCCCCCCAAACAATTCTCCAAAAACAATTGTATTCAATTTGTATCGCCCAGCGTAAACCGCTGCCATTAAGCCTGCTGGCCCGGCCCCAACAATTGCCACATCATATTCTTCCATAAAAAACACCAAAATCCTTCGTGCTTTTTTAATTTTACCCGCTTAATACCCACCATTAAGTCAGGCTAGTTTAAATTTTTTTCCACCCATTCCACAACCATGTTTTCAGGAATAAAGCCGACAAACTCATCAATTACTTTCCCATTTTTAAACATTTTTACTGCTGGGATGCCTGAGATGCTGTATTTGGCGGAATGCAAAGGGTTCTTATCAACATTAATTTTAGTCACTTTTACTTTTCCCTTGTATTTATCAGCAACTTTTTCCATTATTGGGGAAAGCATCCTGCAAGGCATGCACCATTCAGCCCAAAAATCAACTATTACCAACTGATTTTTTTCGGACTTTAAAACTTCTTTTTCAAAATTGCTATCATTAACTTCAATGC
>CAZIPK010000156.1:0-2103 GCA_964541135.1 uncultured archaeon
ACGGGAGATAGTGAAAAAAATTATGTATGGGGAAAAATAATTTTAATGACTATTAAATTAATTTTGAAAATTAATTTTGATAGGTTGGATATTATTAATTTAATAAAACTAGGTTTGGAAATTTTTTTTATGAAACCAAAAAAAGTAGTGATTAATGATTCGTTCCAGAAAGGATACGTTTATTACTTAACAGAGCCTGAAGTGAAGAATTTTGCCCCCGAATTCAAACCAGAATTAACCCCAAAAGAAATGCTGGAAATGGGGGTTTTTGGCGGGAAGTATATGACTGATTGCAAAGAAGAATTTCCAAAAGAATGGTTTGTTAAAGCAAAACTCTCCCCGCAAAAAAAGGACCCCTCTTTGAATTATTTTAAGGTGGATGCCTCGTTATCATTAAAAGAATGGGAAAAAAAAGGATGGATTTACCCAGAAGACCCAAGAGGATGGTTCCAGTGGTACTGCAGGTATTATATGGGTCGGCGAATTCCAAAAGAGGATGAAAGGCAAATCAAGAGGTGGAAAGCAATTAAACGCCATGCAGGGCTTATCCAAAAACGCTGCAAAAAAGGAGAAATTTACTGCCTGCCACGCGCAAGGCAGGCACTACTGCACTGGGCGTATGATTCGAGGAAAATTTAATGCTTGAAAAACTGGCAAAATTAGGTTTAAAAAAATATTAAATTTATTTTTTGAGTTAAGCAAAATATTTTATAAAAAAATAGAAATTGGGGCCAAAAGCCCCTTTCTAATTAATTTATTTGAATTAAATTGTTTTTTGAACTCCTTATAGGGGCTCTTTCAGTCGAGGTTGTTTTTGGCAAAATTTTCTTTAAGGTTACTGTGTAAGGTCCGTAAATCAATGTTCTGCCGGTTGTTTCGTGCTCGATAAGGTAGTAGTTAAGTGTTTGAGGCGCATTATTTGGAACTCCTTTTAAAGAGTCTACAAAAGAGTAATTGCCTCCAGTGTAGATTGCGTTTGTATTAGCAAACCAAGCAGCAGGCATTGATTGTGGTGTTACTACTTCAAGCCAGTTGCTTTTTGGATTAACCCTTGCTACGTCCCAAGTCATGGTAAGGTATTCTGAAATAGTGTTCCACTTAACTTCAACCCCTGTTAATTTACCATTAACATTGTACTGGGGGTTTAGTGAAACCGAGCCCATTACTGCCAAAGTCGGGGGCGTTTTTGCACCAAGCTTTACGCTTGCATCATTGCCATTAAGACCTTGAACGTGTATTGCAGCAAAATAACTGCTTGTACTTCTTAAGTTAGTTACTTTAAAAGTTATTTTATCCCCTAAGTCAAACCTTTTTTTTCCATTCTGAGAATTACTGGTTTCAAAACTAACTTCCCAGTCAAAAGGAATTCCTGCAACTGGGTTTCCGCTACTGTTTGATATGATTGGAGTAGCAAAAGTTCCCTGTTCAGAAACTATTGTTATAGAATCGCCGCTAATCCAAAAATTTCCTAAAAAAGAAGGATTTGGAGTCAGTAATTCTAGCGTAATAGTTGTTTCGTTTGAAATGGTATCATAAGTTGCCTTAGCCCAAGGTTGAGGACTATTTGGCGCACTACCGCTAATCACATTTTCAAAAGTTGAAGTTGTAGCAAAAACAGAATTTGCCAAACATAAAACTGCTGCCAATGCAATTAGAACTAATATTGTTTTATTCATTAAATCAGCTCCTTTAATTAACAAGATTCTCCAAAACAGGGTTTTTAATAATTATTATTCCTTAATTAAGGACAGTTAAATACACTTCATTAAGTTAATTTCGCTTTTATTAAAAACAGGCAATTGTTAAATTTAAGTAATTGGTTATTAGAATTAGGTAATTTGGAATTAGGTAGTTTAGAGTTTAGGTAGTTTAAAGTTAGGTAATCACTTCTTTAAAGATAATTCACAGTTTTAAAAAATTATCAAGCACCTTTTTTCCTTCATTCTTTTCTCTAAAGCATTCTGGGTGGAATTGAACGCCCCAAATAGGTTTTGATTTGTGTTTTATTGCCTCGATACCGTCTTTTGAATAAGCAAGCTGAATTAAGTTTGGCCCTATTTGCGTTACAATACGGCGATGATTTTCATATACTGTAAAGGTTTT
>CAZIPK010000157.1:0-919 GCA_964541135.1 uncultured archaeon
CAGCCCTTTAAGTAAGGGGTCGTTTTTACTTTTTTTTATTTCAAGCAAACCGTGCTCGTATTTTGCAATATTGTGGATGCGTGCGCCATATGCCCTGCAAATTAATTCAAAACCCAGGCAAATCCCAAGAACGGGTTTTTTTGTTTTCTTGATAAATTCAAGCTCTTTTTTGTATTTATTATTTGGATGCAAAACACTAAATCCGTGCCCGCCTGAAAGAATTATTTTGTCATACTCAATAGCCTTATTGGGAGTTAACTTATTGTATCTGATTATGTCATGCTGGTAATTTCCAAGAGCCTTGTTTAATGTTGGGAAATGCTTTGAGACATTATCCACTAGAAGAATTTTCATTAATTAAAAAAAGGACTTTTTACTATAAAAAGCATTAGGGGGTATTTTTAGAAGCGAAGGTTATTTTTTTGAAGGGGAAAGATTTTTTTTGGAATGCTTTTTGAACATGTTGAAAGAGAGGGCCTTTTTAGTAGTGAATTTTATTTGTGCCTTTTCACTACTACATATGAGTTTAAATTCATTTGTTGGGAGCTTTTCTATTAGATTTAAGCAAAAAATATTTTAATGGGGGTAATTAGATGAATAAAGTATTAACAGGCATTATTGGAATTGTTATAATTGCGGTAATAGTGTTTTTTGGGGTAAGCATGATGGGAAACTCTTCACCCACAGCAAATGCGGCGCTATACCAAACGGGAAGTCAGGAATCCGGCCAAGCAATAGAACCACCGGTAAAGGAATTTGTAATCCAATCCTTTACAGAAATCATTGATGGGAAATACTACCCTCAATTTTCGTTAAAGGAAATGACGGTGAACCAGGGAGACAAAGTTAGGATTAGAATAACTGCTACCTCAGGAATGCATGATTTCAAAATTGATGAATTTAATGTTTACTCTGACAC
>CAZIPK010000157.1:929-2100 GCA_964541135.1 uncultured archaeon
ATTTAATAAAGACCGGCTGCCGGATAAGATTGATTAAATAAAGAAATGATAATTGAGTTTGTTGCGGACAAAAAAGGTGAATTTATTTATTATTGCAACAAACCAGGGCACAGGCAAAACGGGCATTTTGGTACCCTTAAAGTTGTTTGAATAGCGAATTAATTTTGGTAAATTTTAGGTTACTTTTGGCGAATTTTATCCTAAATTTTACCTGTTTTATTTTATTTTCATGCTAGGATATTTGAATTAAATAAAAGATTGGTTTTTTTTAATTAATTGTTTTTTTAAAGGTGGGGAAAATTCATAAAAATGAAATTAATGGATTAAAATCAAGGGCCTGGCTTTTAAAACCTGTTTTTTTGGTTTTATTTTTTTTATTTTCTGTATACTTTTTCTATTTAACAATATTCCCAATTATAGCGCAATCCGGTAGCGGAGTCGACATAAATACTTTATTTTACTCAATAGGGAAATTTATGGGATTAATGGGCTTTTTCATGCTCTCCATCCTAATAATTTCAGGAGACTATGCAAGGTTTTTTGACAAAATCTTTGGAATTGATAGAATAATTAAGTTTCAAAGAAAATTCTCCCTAATAACAACTGCTTTTGTGATATTGCACCCATTATTTTTTATTTTGTCAAGCAATTTTTATTTAAACTACTTAATACCTGATTTTAACGCAATAGCCTTGGCACTTGGAACTATCGCACTTTATTTACTTTTAATAATAATGGCTTGTTCAATCCTTTACAAAAAAATCCCAAACACTATCTGGCAATACCTGCACATCCTGACGTATGTCTTATTCTTTATTAGCCTATACCATATGCTTAACCTCGGGACGGATGCTACAAATCCAATAATACAAGGGGTGCTTTTTGTTTTAGCCTTGCTTCTAATTGCCGGGATGACTTACCGAGCAAGATACAAATTACGGCAAAGAGGATTGGTTTGCAAAGTTAAGGAAATAAAGTGGCACAACCAAAATGCATTTTCATTAACACTAACTACAAACAGGAAAATTAATTTTAAGCCGGGCCAGTTTTGCTTCATTAGAATTGACAAGGAAAAACTCTTTGCCCGCCACCCATTTTCAATCTCAAGCGCACCAAATGAAGAAACAATAAGTTTTACAATAAAACTTGCCGGGAGATTCACAAAAATTGC
>CAZIPK010000158.1:0-2036 GCA_964541135.1 uncultured archaeon
AAATCCTGTCGCCGTTTTTAAAGCCCAGGCTATAAAAAATAGAATCATTAAATGCATTTATTATAATCAAGCAAAAGAAGCGTCTTTTTTGATAGGAACATTTTTTTGAATCCTTTGCAAGCCAAAAGTCTGAATTATTAACTCCCTTTCTTTCTGATTAAGCAGTTCAATATCATGAAAGTGATTCTCTTTGGTTATGCCCTGAATTGAAAGGACAAGTTTTACCGCTTGAATCCTTTTTGAAGCAGGAATTAACCTAGAAACCGCAGAAATTTTGGATTCATTCCTTAATAACCGCCTATAATCAAAATCAGAATAACCTTCAAGAAGCTCAATATAATAATTAGGGGCAATTAGAGAAGAAATGCAATTAGCCCCGCAAAAGCCTTTGCGAAGTGATTCAAATACAAGCTCCTCATTTTCCTCAAAAAGCTTAACGAGCCCAGAAAATTTTTCAAGGCTGTCAAGATATTCCGGATTTCGCGAAGAGTCAATTATCCCAGCCAAGCTTTCCCAATTAATGAAAGGCTCAAGCCAAGAAGGGTTAAATTGAACTCGTGATAATGTTGAGTTGTTATAAATAATTATTTTTGCATTAGAATGCGTCATTATCAAATCAAAAAAATCAGTAAAAGCAACCTGATTCTCAAGCGCAACAAAAGGAATATTTATTACACAAAAATCAGCATATTTCCTTGCAAAAGAAATCTTCTCAAGAATTTCCTCTGCTGTTTCACCAAAACAGCCAACGAGCAAATTAGCTCTTTTTGAAACCTCAACGCTTGTGAAACTAATTATTCTCTGCTGCGCCGATAAATCCAGATTTTTTTGCTCAGAAAAATTGTTAAGAACAAAAAAATTCCTTACCCCTTTATTTAAGAGCCGCGCGGTTAAATTTTTTAATGCAAAAAAATCGACTGAAAAATCATCATTTAATGGAGTGATTAAAGGCGCTATTAGCTCTTTTAACATTTGATCAGAATTCTTTGTCTTGGTCTTTTGCCTTTTAAAAAAACTAAGCTTTGACAACAAAACACCTCAAGCGGATTCCTGCTTTTTTATAAGCCCGTTTTTTATCGCATTAACAACATCATCCCCAACAAGAACTTTCTTCATTGACTCAAAAACGTATTTCTCTAAAATAGAATTATCGCTTTGAGGGAAATTTTCAACAAGTGCTTTTATCAAATCCATTTCTAGGCTAAAATAAACCAATCCGTCAATTTTTTCAATTCTTTTTCCTCTGTCAAGCACATTTTCCCCAAATATTGCAAAATCAATTTTTGAAAACCTTATGGTGTAATACCCATCAACCCATACATCATCTGCTAAAAGCAACGCGTCCTTTGGAGAAAACCCTTTAGCTTTTAATAAATCAGAAATTATTACCTGTTTAAAATAAGTGTCCAAAAACTCCTCATCCTTTGCAAGGCTTTCCCGGTGCATTTGTTCATCCATCTCAGACTTTGCAGCAATATACTTTTCATTAACGCACAAAAAATGTTTTGAATCAAAAAAATCATCAAGCTTATTGTCGCACAATTTCTGGTTAGCCACTGAATCATTGTGGCCAGAAATCAAAAAAAGCTCCAAACCAACTTTGGAGGAATATTCTTTTAACCCGCTTAAAAAAGCACGCACCTTTTTTTCATCAGGAAAATAATCCCCAAAAGGCGTTAAAATCCCTTCCATCTCAAGGAAACAAATTTTTTTCATAAAAAAAACAGATTAAGAAACATTAAAAAGGGTTGTTTAAATCAAAAAGCCTTCTAAAAAAACCGCAGTTACCCAAATAAAACTACCCCCCATTAAAATATGCGAAAAAAATTAATTCTTCAAAAAATTTTGCTGTCTAAAAAAATTTTTATTGTCTTTTTAAAATGACCCTCCATTTAACTTCTTTATTACAATTAAATTGGAAGAAGCTTGGTGTCAATGCATATCCTGCTTTTATCCGGCTAATTGACTTGAAATTATTCACTAAATTTAAATTGGGAGAAACCAAATGATTAACTAACTCAAATTAACCAAAAAAA
>CAZIPK010000159.1:0-2032 GCA_964541135.1 uncultured archaeon
TTTATCGGCGAAAGCGTGTTGTCAACAACAGAAATAAGCCTTTATAGGATAAGGGAAAGTACAATTACGCTTGATGATTCAAACAAAGTGCTAAAACTCGCGCTTAAATTTAAGATAAAAGCAAAAAATATTTCGGGAAAAAAGCTTCAAAATGTAAGAATAGTTGAAACAATTCCAAAAGAAATTGCTCAAAATGTTTCACAAATAGACTTTTTAACTTCCCCATTTATCTTAGAGCAAGATCCCGTTGTGGAATGGGTTATTTTGGAAATGCTTCCCGAACAAGAAGTGGTTTATGAATATATTATAAAAGATCCTGACGAAAAAATTGCTTTTGATTTGAACTTGCTTGAATCAAAATCAATGCTGGTAGCATATTTTGATCCAATAAAGGAAAGAATACCTCATTTGGCAATATGCCCATTTACAATAATTGATTTATTGGGTGAGAATTGCGCAATTAAAGCAATTATGTTGGGGGTTATTGCAATAATTGTGTTAATTTTAGTAATAAAGCGGCCGCGCCAAAAAAAACACCATCCATTACATCACAAATAAAGAGTTTTAAAATTTAACAAACTTTTTTAACTAATTGCGGCAAAATATGTGTGCAAGTATTTGGTGTATTTATGAAAGGAGTTAAAAAAAATAAATTTGAGCATGATGCTGAAAAATCATTCGAGATTAAGGCAGCAAAAAGAGATTCGCATAATCTTTGTGGTTTTGCTAAAAAATATCCTGGTTTTATCATTGCAATGGCATTCTTTATTTTTATAGTTGTATTATTTTTTCTGTTTTCAAGCACTATAATGCAAACCCAAGCAAAAGCAATTTCAGCAAAAGAACTTTACCTCCAAAATCAAGAACTAATTGATTCAATGATTTTGGAAGTAGATTATGTTTTGAGTCAGGGCAGTGAAGGAAACGATTACTCCAGTTCCACGCTTGAAGATGACTACTTGGCCGCGTTTAAGGATGATTTAGAGTGGTTAAAAGATGAGGAAAAAGAATTATTCAATTCAAAACCAACTACAAGCGTTTTTGCAAAAGAAATAGCTTTTAGTGCATTTATGCAGAATTTAATTGAAATTAATGAGCTTTATCTGATAGGTCCAGAATCGGACTATCAAAAAAAAATTAATGAAGCGTTAAGCGCCCCTGTTAATGTCCCGGTTTTATTGATTGAAGAAGAACTAAACGAAACATTCACTTCTCAGGAAGAAAAGGATACTTACCACACAACACTTAAAGAATTGTTTGAAAAGTATGCTTCTTCGAAAAAAATATTCATAAACTCCATCAATTCTACCGAAAGAAAGTATGTTGAAGCAAAAAAACTTGTTTGGTTATTGGGGGCCAAGAACTTTAAGACAAGTTAATTATTTTAGTCGATTTATTTAAGCCTGATTTAGTTAATTTTATTTTAGTTAAATGATTCTATTAAATACCTGGAGATTTTTTAATTAAATTAACTCTTTTTGTTTTTAATTAATTTAATTATTTTATTTATCAAAATTTTTCTGCATAATTTCTTTTAATTCGTCTAGAGAAATCTCACCAATCTCTTTTTCTTGCAAAAATAAAAATCCTTTTTTTGGGGGAGAAATCCACACATATGAAAAGCCCTTGTCATTTACCGATTTAAAGTAATCCTGGATTTTTTTGTAATAAATTTTTGACTCAATAGAGTAATCCTTGCTGGTTTTTTGAAACAACAAGCAAAAAGGATAATTCTCCTTAAAACCAGGCATTACAATAAAAGGAAACAACTCGCAAGGCTTTGGCCGGGCAGGGTAAATGGTGCATTCATTTTCAGGCTTGAGAAAAACACAAGCCCGTCTAGTTTCTTTCTTAGTCCTCTTTTCCCTAAAATCAAAAACATTTTTTTCTTCACGCTTTAATACGACCTGCGGAACTACAAAAAAACTTTCTGGTACCAAATCAACTTCTTTTTTTATTAAATCAAATACTCTTTTTGGTAAAAAAGTGGATAAGAAAGTTAGAGTTCCGGGGGTTGATTTTGGGTAAAGCT
>CAZIPK010000160.1:0-2004 GCA_964541135.1 uncultured archaeon
ACTTGTGCTGAAGTGTTTTCTCCTCCAAAGTAATCTTGTTTTAATGCAATTGTTAGTTTTCCCGCAATTAGCCGTGCCGCTTTTCCTCTTTTTGAGCGGGAAAGCTTTTGCATTAATGGGTGGTTAAATATGTGCCCGTGTTTTGGGCTTTTAGCGTTTCTTCTCATGTGCGCAAATAGTGCCTTTTCCGCGCCTAACACTTGGATTGTTGAGGAAGGCATGAAGCATAAGCGCTTTTTTGAGCCCGCATTTGAAAGAAGCTTTGCTCCTATTATTGGCGTGGCTAGTACTGAAAAATTAGGGAATTCTTCTGCCATTTCTTTTTCAATAAATTCAGTGAGGGATTTTTTTTCTTCCTCTATTTTTTGCGTGTTCTCTTCAAGCACGTGGTACTCGTTAATTGCTTCGCCTGTTGGTTTTCTTTGTTTCCATTCGCTTGCGTTTTCCTTTAGCAAGTTATTCACCGAGTCAAGGTCGCTTAAAAGATTCACTGCTTTTATTATGTGTATTTCTCGCCCAGCAAGTTTTTGATTAATAGCATCCTTGGCTTTTTTAAGGAATTTTAGCCTAATTGTGTCGCGGTTATCCATTCTTCGCACCTAGATTAATTGTATCAACTAAATTATTATAAAGGGCTGTTCTTGGCTTTTTTTTAAGGAACTTTTGCTGCCAAAAACAATAGGTTAGAAGTTGAGGTTATTTTTGTTTCAATTATTAAATTAAGGATAATTAAAGTAGGGCTATTTTGGAAAAGGGGGTTGTTTGGGGGCAGGCAATTAATTTGGGCATTAATTTTTTCACAATGTGAATTTTTCCTGTTCTTTTAGCAGTGCGTTGAGTTTTGCTTCTAGTTCGTTGATTTTGCAGCGGATTTGCTTTAGAGAATCCCTTTCCCTTATTGTTACTGTATTGCCCTTGAGTGTGTCGTGATCGATGGTTATGCAAAAGGGCACTCCTATTGCGTCAAGCCTTGAATAACGTTTTCCAATGCTTCCTGATTCATCATAATAAGTTCTGAAATTGTTTAACGCTTGTAGGACTTCTTTTGATTTTTCGGGCAGGCCGTCTTTTTTTACTAATGGCAATACCCCTGCTTGTATGGGGCATATTTTAGGTGGAAGGGATAGTACTGTTCTTTGTGCGTCGGTTTCTCTTCTAAAGAAGGCCAAATCAAGCAGTGCGTAAAATGGCCTGTCCACCCCAAATGCTATTTCAATCACATCCGGCACAATGTTTTTTCCGTCTTCGGTTCTTACTGTTAATTCCTGTTTTGAGAATTTTGCATGCTGGGTTAAATCATAAGTGGTTCTGTCATGCACTCCGCAGCATTCAGTCCAGCCAAAAGAATTAAGTTTTATTTCTAAATCCCATGCGTCATCTGCGTAAAATGCTTTTTCATCAGCGTGGTGCTGGCGGTAACGCATTTTTTCGGCAGGAATCCCAATTGAAGTGAATACTTTGTACGCAAGCCATAATGCCCATGCATATCCTTGATTTTTTAAGTATTTTTTTTCCAGAGCTTCTTTTAATGAAATTAGTTTTGGTTCTTCATTATTTTTTTGCATTTTTTCAGTCCAAAGGGGGAGAGTTTGGGTTTGCGCTTCCAAAAATTTTTCAAAATTTTGTTTTTGTTCTTTACTAATAAATATTTGTGCTTCTGCCTGGGTGAATTCCCTTTGCCTTAAAAGATGCTGGCGGGGAGATATTTCGTTTCTAAAAGCCTTTCCTATCTGAAAAACCGTGAAAGGAAGTTTTCCCCTGAAAAAATTAACATAATGCTTAAATGGCAGGTAAGTTGTGGTTGCGGTTTCTGGCCTGTTGTACGCAATAGTGTCTCTTCCAATAATTGTTTTCATCATGAGGCTGTGCCTGCTTATTTCTAAATTCAGCCTGCCTTTGCATGAGGGACATAAGACATTTTTTTCCTTTACTATTGAAATCATTTCTTCATCTTTTAATCCGTCAGCCTTCAAATCAGTTTGTTCTTCAATCAGTTTGTCTATT
>CAZIPK010000161.1:0-1192 GCA_964541135.1 uncultured archaeon
GTTGCGCTTGTTTGGTTTCAGAACAAAAGTGTTGAGCTTGTAAATGGTTCAGACCGAAAAAAAATAAGAACCCAAGCGAGAAGAAAAGTTTTTGCATATTTTTGATTAAACGAAGTGCCGCAAGTTAACAAAAAAACCTACATTTGCACCCCTTCGGAGAGGTGTCAGAGTGGTCGATTGTGCAAGCTTGGAAAGTTTGTGTACCGCAAGGTACCGGGGGTTCGAATCCCCCCCTCTCCGCCAAACAAATAAAAGCCTGGTTTTGCTATGCAAAACTGGGCTTTTTCACACTATCACGTCAAACCCGCAGCGCAGCGAAGGATTTGTAAGTGATGGTGTAAAAAAGCCCACTGATTGGAGCGTAGCGGAAAGAAGCAATAAAAAAATTTCACATTGTAGATTTTCACGTATTAAAAATAAACCCAACACCAAAAACATTTTCAATTTTAATGCTAGAATCATCTTTCAAATACTTCCTAATTTTTGTGATAAAAACATCCAAACTCCTACCCATAAAATAATCATTCTCACCCCATATTTCCTTTAACATATCCTCACGCTTCACAACTTTATTTCTATGCTTGCTCAAATATAAAAGCACTTCAGACTCCTTTTCTGTTATTCGCCTAACAACCCCATCAAAAGTTAGAGATTGGTTTGAAAAATCAAATATATATTTACCAATTTCAATAGGTACATTATCAGCTGCTACTTTTGTTGGCAACCTCCTCACAATTGCCCTAATTTTCCAAAGCAATTCCTCCTCATCAAATGGTTTGGTAATATAATCATCTGCACCCAACTCATATCCAATTAGCTTATCCGCTTTTTGCGATTTGGCAGTAATAAAAATGATAGGAATTAAGGGATCGGCCAATTTTATTGTTTTTGCCAAACTAAAACCATCCAATTTAGGCATCATTACATCTAATATGCACAAACTATATTGACCTGCATGAAAGGACTTAAGCGCAATTTCTCCGTCTTTGCAAAGCTTCACATCAAATCCTTCGCCTTCTAAAAAATCTACCAGCAAAACGCCCAAATTTAAGTCGTCTTCTGCCAACAATATCTTTGGTTGCTCTTTACTCATGGTTTATTTTTAGCTTTAAGGTAACACATGTGCCCTTACCTAAATCACTTGTTAAAGCAATTTCACCACCATGCAATTCCACCATCTTTTTTACGTAAG
>CAZIPK010000161.1:1202-1997 GCA_964541135.1 uncultured archaeon
TAGCATCTATGCCAATCCCTTTATCTGTAATAGAGCAAACAAAATAATCACCCTCATTCTTTGTTTCTATGCTCACCCATGGCTGATCTTTTGAATACTTAATGGCATTGTCTAGTAAATTACAAATAACATTAGACAAATGAGCCTTATCGCCTAAAACAAAAGACCGTGTTGCCATTAAATCACTCCCCAATTTGCCCCCTACATTTTCGGTTTGAACCGAAATACATTTTACAGCATTTTGAATGACCTCATGCATGTTGATTCGCTGCATATCTAAAGGAATTTCGCCCTTTTCTAAAGCGGTTAAACTTAACACTTGTTCCACTTGCAAACTCAGTTTTTCATTCTCAGCTAAAATAATACTCGAATAATGCCTTATTTTATCTTCTTGCTTAATATTATTTTCACGCAATAACAGTTTACCTGCTAAAGCAATATTGGTAAGAGGAGTCTTAAACTCGTGTGTCATGTTGTTTAAAAAATCACTGGTTCTTTGAGCCAACTTCTTTTCATTTACCAATGCCTTAATAGTTTTAATAAACAAAATAAAAACAACCACAATTAACAAAATTGAAGATAAAAATAGCACCCCCATTTCTTCTATAATAAATGCCCTTCTTTGAGGCAAAATAAGCTTAAGCTCAAGCCCATTTCTATAGGCTATTTCTTCTAGCCTCTTTTTAAAAACATTGTCATTATGCTCATTTCCATCGAACCTTTTGCCATGCTGGGCACGTTGAATAACCTCATAAGAAAAATCAATATGAAAATTATAAAAACCCATGAAGTAAT
>CAZIPK010000162.1:0-1958 GCA_964541135.1 uncultured archaeon
AATTCAATGTTTTGGCTTATGTCCGCAAGTTCTTTTTTAAGGGCTAAAATTTTTCCCTCAATTTTTTCAACCTCTTTTTTTACCTTATTGTCCGAAAGGTAATCATTTAACTCGTTTTGTTTTTTTTGCAGTTCGTTCATCTTCCAAAAAACACTTCCAAAAAAATCAAAGTTAATTATTTCCTGCAAGGCCTCCAAGCGCTTTTCTTTTTCCCGCTCCTTTAGTTCAATTTTTCCCTCTTCAATCGCTTTAGTTATGTCTCCCAGAATTTTTTTGAATAACTCTGCCTTTGGATCCTTCTTTAAGGCAAGAATCGGGTTAGTTAAAAATAATTCAAGCATTTCCAATTCATTCGGGCTCAATTTCCACCTATTGGAATCAACAAGCTGCTTGAAACGCTGAAGCGGCCTGTCAATGTTTAATATTAATGCGCTAATTTGGGTTTTAAGTTCCTGCTTTTCCTCCATTAATTTATTCATCTGGCCCTCCTTTGTCTTCAATAAATTCATTTCACTTCCTGCCTGCAATTTCTCCATTTCCTGATTCTGCTTTTTGATTTCATCAAGCTTTTCATTCATGACTGCAGAGAGGTTTTTGATTTGCTCATCTGAAAGTTTAATGCTCTCGCCATCCAGCTTAGTTTTTTTTATTAACTTCAAAGTTTTTTCAAAGTGGAAAAAACTTTTGTGGCTTTCAAACTCAGTATTTATTGAATGCAAAACATTAATCAGTCCCTGCAAGGTTTCCCCAAGGAGTTTCATGTCCTCTTTTAAGTAAAAGCTTGTGTAAGCGATGTTTTTCCTAAAAGCCATTACCTCCCCGCTCAGTAAAGAATAGCTTTCGCTTGAATATTTTCTTATCTCGTTAATGCTACTCCCCGCAGATTTTGGGTCGATTTTTTCAAGCAGCCTGGTCAATTGAACAACAAGTTGTTTTTTTGAGGTAAGCGCTGCCCGATTCATTCTCTCATTTTGTTTGCTTTCAAGCTCTTTTTTTGACAGCCCCCCCACGATTAAAGCCGCTTTATTGTGGGCATACTTAACTTCGGAAATTTTTTTCGCGCAATAATCTAGCAGAGTTGCCTTCTCAGACAAAAATTCTTGCTCAATAAAAGCCGGCAAATCTTCAAGATTTATTTTTATTTCCCCCGAAGGGATTTTGCCCTTACCTTGGTTTAAAAAAAACTTTGAAAAAAAATTGTTTTTCATAGGAATAACCCTGCTTCAAAGCATTAAAATAACTGCGTTTTTTATGATTGCAAATAGTTTTTGCACGAGGATTTTAATTTTTTGCTAAATTAAAACCTTGTACTTACACAAAACCCTTTTATTTGCACTTGCTGCACTCAGCATAATAATTATTTATGCCTAAAAATTAATTGCTATTATTTGTGCAAATAATTGCCTTTATTTATCCAGCCAGTTTACCTAAAGGAACAGTCCTTATAAAAGGGTTTATTTTTTTTAAAAAGCAAAAACACTGATTAAAAGCATAAAGCGGTTTTTTTCCCATTAACTCACATTTAAATACTTGGTTAATTTAATTTTAAGCATGGAAATGCCGATACAAGTATTCATTACTATGTTCATAATGGTTGTTGTTGGTTCTTTAGTAATAATGTTCTCCCAAGGGTTAATAGACCGGGGGAACACAAATATTGACCGGATTAACCCAAGCGATAAACCTGAAGACACAATATTTGATGTCAAAGTTATCACGGTTTCACAAATAGCTAACTTGGTTGATTCATGTTATCGGAAAAATTTTGCAAAATCCTTGGGTGATGCAAGGTGTTTTATAATTCACGGTGAGACTAGCGTCAGCATAAAAAAAGCGGATGTTTTGGCAAAACTTCCTGACGCAAATATGCTTTGGAGCGTGGATGAAAATGCTTCAAAGACTTTCTACGTAGACTGGTTTTCTAGGCAAAGCAAGGTGGTGGTGAAAACATGATTAAC
>CAZIPK010000163.1:0-1946 GCA_964541135.1 uncultured archaeon
GAGATATCACGTTGTGACTGGAGTTCAGACGTGTGCTCTTCCGATCTGTTTTAATTTGAGGATATTTCTTCATCCAGTCAATAACTTGCCAGGCTTTATTTGTGCCAACCACATAGCTTTTTGCTAGAGAAATATTATTTAGTTGGGCATAACGCCGGTTCCCGTCGGGTATAAAAGCAATTGATTCAAGCAATACCATCACTAATAACAAATTAAAAAGGATTATTTAATAAATTAACTGGAAAAAAGATATTCTAATATTGTACCAAAAAAAGGCGAAAATATGAAAAAAACAAGAACTCAAAATATCCCTGTCCAGTGCCTGGCCAACCCAAAAATTGCAGAAAGCATTGATAAGGCTCTCGCAAGTTTTAAAGAAAACTGGAATTCTAACGAGAAAATTTTTGAGGAATTATGCTTTTGTTTATTAACCCCTCAAAGTTCGGCAAAACAAGCAATTAAAACAATAAACCTTTTGAAAGAACATGATTTATTGGACAAAGGAAATTCTAATGAAAAAGAAAATTTTTTAAAAAATGTGAGATTTTTTAGGACAAAGGCAAAAAGGCTTGAAGAGGCGCAAAATAAATTCCCAAAAAGCAAAATAAAGGCAATATTAATGGAAAACGGGCTGCCGTCAAACCCAATTAAATGCAGGGAGTTTCTACTTAAAGAAGTCAATGGATATGGGTTAAAAGAAGCATCCCATTTTTTAAGAAACATAGGGTTTGGTGAAGAAATTGCAATACTTGACAGGCACATATTAAAAAATCTGGCTGATTGCAAAATAATAGAAGACATCCCAAAATCACTTACAAAAAAAAATTATTTAGAGATAGAGGAAATAATGCGTTCATTTTGCAGGCAAAGCAAAATCCCCCTGTCAAAACTTGATTTAATATTCTGGAGCAATGAAACCGGGCAAGTTTTAAAATAAAGCTCAAAAAAAGCAAAAAAATTCAATAAACAAAATAACAGGGCACTAAACAAATTAAAAAAATCAAAAAAATAAACGAAAACAAGTTTAAACAAAGATTTAATAAGAAGAAAACAGTAAATAAAAATAAGAGGAAAAATAAAAAATACTATGTGGAACATATTGGTTGATAAAATTTAAGTTTAATCAATTGAAATTTAATTTGCAGTAAAAATCCAAAAGATGGTTAATATGGGTGATAATACTGATAGTGCGATCCAAGAGAACATAAAAAAAGAAACTTTAAAAGAAACACAAAATGCAGAAAAATTCTTAGAACAAAAAAGAGAGATTGATGAAAAGACAAAGGAAGAGATGAAAAAAATTATCCAGGAACTAAAAAATAAAATGGTTGAAATAGATAATATAATGCTTAATTTAAAAAACAAAGACACAAATTCCCAAGAATCCCCCCAGAAAATCAGACGGCGTTTAACAGAAATAAAAGTACCTTCACTGGAACTATTGAAATGAATCATTAAAAAATATTTGCAAGGTGAAAAGATGCTTAAAGCAGGGGAAAAAATAATAATGGGAAAAGTACGCTTTGCATCAAATATTCTTGAAAGAACAAAAGGGCTCATGTTTGAAGATAAAAAAAATTTTGATTATGCACTAATATTTGAATTCCCCCAGGAAAGCAAGATTGGCTGCTCGCTCCACATGCTTTTTGTTTTCTTTCCCATCGATGTGCTATTCCTGAACAAAGAAAAAAAAGTAGTGGATAAGGTAACACTAAACCCATTTGTCCCTAATTACACTCCAAAAAAACCTTCAAAATATGTAATTGAACTTCCAAAAGGCAAAACCAAGGGAATAAAACTGGGTCAAAAAATTGAATGGGAAAAAGCAAGATAAAGCAAAAATAAAAAAAATAATCAGAAAAACTAAAAAAAAAACTTAAACTGCAACTAAAGGATCTAACCCAACATTAATAATGCAACTAATAAAGAAGAAAAAGAAAGCGAAA
>CAZIPK010000164.1:0-1902 GCA_964541135.1 uncultured archaeon
AAAATAAAAAGAAAGGCAGTTGATGGCAGAAAATGGTTAGGCAAAACTATTTATTCAAATAAAATCTTTTTGCATTTACTTTTTACAATTTTTTGCGTTTTCCTAGGCCATGGCGGTTATAGGATTAAAAGGACAAGGGCCTGGTGAGGATTAATCCTATTATTCCGCCACAGCCTCGCAACAATATTTTTTACTAGGGTGATAATGAATTGTTGCGCGAAAAAATAAATTACTGGGCGGCGTACATTGACTTAATCCTTTTTTCCCTCAAGTATTCTGCAAAAATTTTTTCCATGATTTCCTTTCTCTTCATTTTACACACCTCAAATTATTTTGAATTTAAAATCTGTTTTTTTCTTTTTATTTAATTTTATGAAATAAAAAATGTTTTCTTTTGATTCACCTATTTTTTTTTATTTACCTAAATTGTTTCTTTTATTATTGGAACCATTCCAAACCGTTCCCAATAATCTGCTCTGAATTGTTTTAGATAAATTTATTTTTCTTTTATTCTAATTTTTCTCATGCTCTCAATCCCCCTATTTTTTTTTATTTTCTTTTTTCCTTTACTACTTGCCCCGATTTTTATTTAAATACTTTGTGAAGTTTTTATCCATAAGGATGTTCTAGAGCGGTCTTCCAGAAAGTTTATATAGTGATTTTGATAAGGCGTATTGTATGGGTTTTGTTGCTGTTCAATTGCCTTGGTTTTTTGGCTATGGAATTGCTCTTGAATTAGTTTTTGCTTTAATAGTATTGGCTGTAGCTATTTTTGCTTTAAGGCTTTACAAGGTTACATCAGAGAGGTCAATTCGTCTTCTTGGAACAGGCTTTTTGCTTGTTTCCATATCTTATTTCTTTCAATCTTTTTTTAATTTTTTGCTTTTGTCAAAAATCGGGGAAAAGCCTTTTTTGACTATCAACGATTTTTCGTTAGCCTTTACTCTTGAGGTAATTGGCGCATATGGCTATGTATTTTTCATGCTTATTGGATTGATTGTTTTGCTTTACATGACATTTGAAATTAAGAAGAAGTCAATTTTTTTTGTAATGCTTTTGATTGTGTTATTCCCTATTTTGCTTGCTGAAAATACTTTCTTTTTGTTTTACTATTTTTCCACTATTTGTTTTGCATTTGTATCATGGCATTTTATAAAAAATTATTTTGAGAAGAAAAAGAGTTTAAGCTTGATGATTGCAATTTCTTTTGTTTTCCTGGCTCTTAGCGGCATACCATTTTTGCTATCGCTTTCTCATGGGGCGTGGTATGTTGTTGCCCATTTGCTTGGGTTTGTAGCGTATGTCTTAATTTTGATTAATTTTTATATGGTGCTTAAGAAATGAATCAAAAAAGGGACAAAGTGGCTATTATTCAAGATATTTTATTGCTAATAAGAAGCAAAGATGGAGATGCAGGACCAACCCACATAATGTATAAAGCTAATTTGTCCCACCAAATGCTTACGGATTATTTGAATGAAATGATTTCAAAAGGTTTTATTGTTGAAACAATTGATAAAAGGGGAAAGAGAACATACTCCATAACCGACAAAGGGCATAATTTCCTTAAGGATTACCAGACAATTAGAAAGTTTTTTGATTCTTATGGGTTGTAGATTAATTCAAAGATTTTTGCAAATTTTTTAATTTTGAATTTAATTTTTTAAATTAATTTTGTCAGGCAGTTTACTTTGTAGCTTCAACTTTAATGCTTTCAAGGGGTATTCCATTGTACTGTTTTTTGCTTATTTCTTTATCCTCTGAAATTATTTTTATATTAAATCCGGCGGATTTTGCTATTTTTAAATAATCTTCTTTTAAAAGAGCGCCTCCAACGCACCCTGATAGCAGTTCTTTGTCCTCTTTTTGCCATTTTTCAAGTTCTTTTAGCAGCACAATATC
>CAZIPK010000165.1:0-1830 GCA_964541135.1 uncultured archaeon
GAATCTGAATCTTTTCGTTTGCGGATCTCATTTTTTATTTTTCATTATGTCTTCAAGCGAATAAATTGAGATGTTCTTAATGTCCCTGCTTGAAAAATTTTCAAGGGATAATTGCCCGTTTGCCTGTGTAAAGAATATGCTTGGCTGGAAAAATAATAAAATTGCAAGGCTTATAAGGAAAAGCACAAAAGCGGTTTTAAACGCCTTTCTTTCATTTTTTTTGCTGAATTGCTTGTTATATCTTTCAAGGGTTTCTTTTGGCAGGGTGAAGTTTGAGGCATTATTTATTGCTTTATTTATTTGTTTGGTTTGTTGGTTGATTTCTTTGTCCATGGTTTTTGCTTCGCCACGAAGCTGGGTTAGCGGGGACACAGCAATTTTTTCAGATTTGCTATTGTAACTGACGAAGCTTCTTTTTTGGTTTGCAGTATCATTGTTTAAATCCTGAGGCATACTATTTGAATGATTTTGCATAATAAAATACTTTTCTTTTTGGTCAAAATGCGTTTTTCTCCAGCATGATTTTGTATTATTTAATGGGTTTAAGGAAAGAATAGGTGAACAAGTGTTGTTTTTTAGTTTCATCCTTAATTTATAAAAGAAACGTGTGTTATTTTTTCAACAATTTGTTTTTATTAACCCAGCTTTTTTTATGTTTCTCTTTTTGTAACTTCTATTATATTGTCGCTTTGCTCAACTTTTACTGGCGGTTCGCTTAGCGGGTCAATATAGCTTATTTTTACCACGCATCTTGAAACAGTATTTGCAGGGGCATCAGCAGGGGCAGTTACATCCATAATGATTTTTGCATTTTCATTTGGTTTTAGTAGGGCGATTGTTTTGCCGTCTGGCGAGATTGTTCTAAAAGTCGTTACAAATTGAAGACAGTTCTGCCCGGTGGCCGGGTTGGTCAGGTCAATTTCAACTTGGATTTGAGGCACATCAATGTTTCCTGTATTTTTTACATTAACCTCCCCGTTACTAAATGATTTTGTTTCGCAGATTTTTGTTTCCTTGTCGCAATTTATTGTTAATTGGCCGCCCCCTTTTGTTCCATTTAAATAAAACCCTATTTCGGTTTTTTTTGCGGTGGATACCTTAAAATTCATTGCCTGTAAAGGATTTCCATTTATTGAATAAGAGCTAACTTTAAGGTTTCCCTTAAATTCATCCCCGATTGTCGAGGTAAGGCTTGGTTTTACATAAAGTGTAATGGTTTCTTTTCCAGATGGGTCAATTGATTCTATTTCTGCAGCTTGTTCATTATCTTCAAGTGGGGCATTAAACCTAAACCAGGAGAGTTTTTCTTCCGACTCGCTGTTTGGTTCTATTTCAATGAGGATTCCTTTGATTGGGACTTTTGTGTTCATGTTTTGTATGCTTATCTGGATTGCTTTTTCCTCTCCTGCGGTTAGCGTTGTGTTTGTAAGGCTTGCAGTGATTTTAACTTCTCTCTCCAAAACGGAGGGCAATGCGCGCATTTCTATTTTATTGCTTACTGCGTCAGAACCGGTGACCTTAAAACTAAGATTGGCCTTTTTTTCTTCCTTTAGGTTTGTTCCAGTCTTTACTTTTAGATTAAAATCAATGTACATTGTGCCGTTAGTGCTTATGGTGCCGGTTGTTGATGAAGTGATTTTTAATTCAAGCGGGGAGTTTGCAGTTGGGGTTATTTCATTGAGCCTAAATTCAGGCCCTGAGTTAATGATGCTTAATTTCCCCGCAATTGTCTGGCCTTCAAATATTTCCTGTGCGGGGAGCTCAATTGTGAGCACCGCTTTTATGTCTTTTAATAAATTAACATCAAATTCCTTTTTGTCAGCGCTTACT
>CAZIPK010000166.1:0-1799 GCA_964541135.1 uncultured archaeon
TATTCTAAAAGAGGCCTTGCATTTTGAGCAAATAATAACCGGATCGTTAAAACCATCAAGGTGACCACTTGCTTTCCAGATTATTTCTGGGCTGATTAGTGGAAACTCCACTTCAAAAAAATTATTTTTGGTGAATACTTCCCTTATGGTGTCTTCAAGCTTATTTTTCATTGCCTTTCCAATAAGTCCGTAAGAATAAAATCCTGCTATTGGGCTGTATAGTTCGGGTTCTGGTCCGTAAATGAAGTCTTTTTCAGACAAGTATTTGCCTAATTCCAGCTGGAAGTCTTTCTTTTCTTTAGCCATACTAACCTAAAAAAATGGGTTAGAAAGAAATAAAAATGGGTGTTGGGGGGTTATTTCTTTTAAAAGGTTTTTTTGGATGTGTGATTTTTAAATAAATTTTTTGGGTGAATTTCTTTTACTAATTTTTTTAGAAGTAATTTTTTGCACGGATTTTTTTATATTCTTGCAAGGAAGTAGTTTAGGAAAAAGCTGTATGATAGGATTGTCATTAGTATCAATATGATGAGAGTCAGTATTTGTCCGTAATTTATTTTTGTTCGCATTATTTTTTCGTAAATGAAATAAATTACAGTCACGGTAATTAATGCAAAGCTTCCAAGGAGAACGACTATAAAAATCATTACAAGCGAGGTAAGTATTATTGAGTTTTGGGAAATGTTTTGAATCATTATTGGCCAGGCAATTAGGGTTGGGATGAGCCATGCTGCGTGAAGCCCTACAACTAATCCGTGTGCGAGGGAAAGGTTTTTGAAGTTTAATTTGCGTTGTTTTTGCTTTTCAAGTTTTTTTCTTTCCTCTTCAAATTCTTGCGGTTTTATTTTAATTTTTTTTTGAAGATTTGCTTTAGGCATTGTTTTTTTGGTTACCTTTTCTAGCGGGGCTTTTTTTGAATTTAACATTTTGCCTGTTTTGACTGATTTTCTTTTATTCATCAAATTAGTACAGTTTTTTAGTATAAAAAGATTGCTTTTGGGGGATTAGATGTTTGCGCCCAAATAAGTCATGGCTGTTCCAATTAACGCCATTACAACTGCTGCGGTCACATAGTCAATGTTTGCTGTGTACATAAGGAAATATCCGAGGGTTATTATTGTAGCAATGAAGCAGATTATTCCAAATATCATTACTCCTAATCTTGCCACTGACCTTCTGACCTTGATTCCTTTTAACTTGGTTTCAGAAAGGTCTTTGTTTACTATGTCAATCATTTTTTTGTTTTCTTCCGACATTGCATAAACTTGTTCGTTGAGTTTTGCCACTTTTGACACGGAATCCATTATGTTTGACTGAAATTTTTTTTCCTGGTCATAAACATCCGTTTTGTATCTTAAAAATTCTCTTTCCATGTCCGCCTTCATTTCTTTTTTCCTTTCATCAATTAAATTTGTTACAAATATTGAGGACTCGGTTTTTATTGCTTCTTTTTGCATTAAAAGTTTTTCTTCAACTATTTTGTCTATTTCGGAACTTAGGAGGGTAAAAGTATCTGCTTGTGCGATTAAAAGAAGCCTTTTCGCCTGATCAGGGTAAACACCCATGCTTTCAAGGGTTTTTACTATGTTTTCTTCAGGTTCGTTATCCTGAACCATTTTTTGTATTACTTTTATTATGCTTGTTTCTTCAGGCAATTAACCACCGCTCATCTCATTAAATAAGTCTTTTGGAGTTTTTGGATCGCTCCCTCCAAGTATATTGCTTTCTTGGTTATTAAGTCTTTTGGTCGGGTCGGTGTATAATCCAAGGGTTGGAAGCTGCCTGTCGGAGAACGCAAT
>CAZIPK010000167.1:0-1321 GCA_964541135.1 uncultured archaeon
TGTTTGTGGAATTCTTTTTGCTTTATTTGCATTTTTGTCTATAATAATAAAAGCTCAGTAAATTATTTGGCTCTATTAAACTCACAGTGATTGCACTCAAACTTCTTAATTATGGAAAAACTTTATAGTTGGATACGCCAGTTAAAAATCATTGGCAAATTGCCCAAGAAAGAAGAAATAAATTTAGCTTTTGCTTCCTTTTCAAAAAAAGAAGGAATTATTTTCGCTGTGCTTTTGGCAGGATTGATTTTAAGCACTTTATTAATTCTCGGAAGCATCAATCGATCTTTGATGGTAAAAGTTCCTCTTCGAGGAGGGACCATTTCGGAAGGTATTTTAGGCGCCCCTCGTTTTGTTAACCCGATATTGGCAATTTCTTCAGCTGATCAAGATTTAGTTTCGTTGGTTTATTCTGGTTTGATGAGAAAAAATTCGGATGGAACTTTAATTCCGGATCTAGCGGAAAAATTTGAAACTTCAGAAAATAATTTAACGTATACTTTCACTTTAAAAGAAAATATATACTTTCACGATGGCAATCCAATAACAGCAGACGATGTAATCTTTACCATAGAAAAAGTAAAAGATTCAGTTATTAAAAGCCCACACAAGGTGGATTGGGACGGCGTGGTGGCTCGAAAGATAGACGATCGAACCATAGAATTCCTTTTGCAACAACCTTTATCTTCTTTTCTGGGAAATGCCACGTTGGGCATAATGCCAAAATCAGTATGGGAAAATTCTCCAATTGAATTGAATGGAGCTAACACTTCTCCAATAGGCTCTGGGCCCTATATGATAAAAAATGTCACCCAAGAAACATCAGGAATTATAACTTCTTATGAATTAATTTCTTTTAAAAAATTCGCTTTGGGCGAACCGCATATCAAAAAAATAAATTTGCATTTTTATTCTAATGAAGAAGATTTAATTAAAGCACTAGAAAATAAGGAAGTTGAACAAATAAGTTCTATTACTTCTTCAAACGCCAGCCAATTAAAAGAAAAAAACTATCGAGTTGAATCTTCGGTGCTTCCCAGAGTTTTCGGACTTTTTTTCAATCAAAATCAAAATCAGCTTTTTACTGACAAAGTTATTGCCAAAGCCATTGATCAAGCAATTGATAAAGATAAGATCGTTCGCGAGGTATTATCTGGTTACGGTGTGGTCATTAATAATCCAATACCGCCCAACATGATTACTTATCAAAAATTGGCTGGCGTGGAAGAAAAAACCACTCGCGATGAAGTATTACAGAATGTACAAAACAATTTAGCCAAAGACGGATGGACCAAGGGCCCAGATGGTTTTTTGCAAAAAA
>CAZIPK010000167.1:1331-1733 GCA_964541135.1 uncultured archaeon
AACCGATAAAAACAAAAAGAAGACAACGATCCCGCTCCAATTTTCAATTTCTACGGGCAATGCTCCAGAACTTGTCAAAACAGCGGAAATAATTAAGCAAGATTTGACCGCCATTGGCATGCAAGTTGATGTAAAAACTTTTGAAATCGGAAACTTAAACCAAAGCGTAATCCGACCGCGCAAATATGACGCTTTGCTTTTCGGGCAAATTATTAATAAAGAATCGGACTTGTATGCTTTCTGGCATTCCTCGCAAAGAAAAGACCCGGGATTAAACGTGGCGATATATACCAATGCCAAAGTGGATAAACTTTTAGAGGAAGCATATACCACAGTTAATGAACAAGAAAGAATAAAAAAATATGCCCAATTTGAAGATGAGATAAAAAAAGATATGCCAGC
>CAZIPK010000168.1:0-1479 GCA_964541135.1 uncultured archaeon
GTATATGAATTTGTCAAAACAATTCCTGTAGGTAAGGTCGCTACTTATGGGCAAGTTGCAAAGATATTAGGCATAAAAGATACGAGAAAGATTGGTTGGGCATTGCATGCAAACAAATCTTTAGAAGTTCCTTGTCATAGAGTGGTTAACAAGGAGGGACGCTTAGCGAAGAACTTTGCATTTGATGGTGAAGTGGAGCAACAAAGAAGACTTGAGGCTGAAGGTGTTGTTTTTGAAAAAGATTTCTATGTTGACCTGACCAAATATGGCATATAATGATATTTAAACTAAAGATTTATGAAAAAGGAAATAATTAATACATTACTATATTGGCTTGGTTATTTTGTTTTTTTGACCATTATAAATAGTCTTTACTCTTGGACTTATTGGCTTTTGTATGTCGGAGGTCTTGTCGGTCTATTGATTCCAAATCTTGACCATCTGCTTTATATTTTTTATTTTAAACCTCAAGAATTAACATCCCAAAGAGTTATGCAACTTGTTAAAACAAAACAATATAAGGAAGCTGTTTCTTTAATGTATGATACAAAAAGTGAAAGAAATGATCTAATTTTTCATACTGTATTATTTCAACTAATATTTACAGTTTTAACTTTTTGGGTAGTTTCCTCGTCTGGAAACCTATTTGCCAGAGGACTTGTTTTGTCTTACTTTTTAATTTTGGTACTTTTTAATTTAAAGAAAATTATAAATGGTGAACTAATTTTAGATAATTTAGATAATACCAGAATCTATTTTGCCGGATCGGTTTTAGCACTTTTTATTTTTGGGTTATTGGTTTAATCCATCGACCAACTGCTGAATGCGTCTGCATACACTTTTTGGCTAGGCAAACTAAAATCTTCTCTAAAATTTTCTTTAATTTGTGCACGAATTTTTCTAGCCTTATTTAAGGAAACATTTTGTTGCTTCATAATTTCCTCAAGTGTTGGCACTAATTGACCTACAAATTCTTCATACCCATCGTGTTCTGTTCCTCCACCCTTTGATTTTCTAGTAGGTATTAGTTTTTCCATGGTTGAATAATAGGTTACATTATCTAGAATATCTTGGCTTTTGGGGTAGGGAGTTAAGTGTGAAGAATATATCCAACACCTCTTTGGGCTTGGATTATGTGCTTATCTGTTTTTTGTTTTAATTTATTTTTAATTTTTTTAATTATTGTTGTTATTGCATACTCTGAATATTTTTCAAATTGTTTTTCTCTCCATATTTCTTCTGCTATTTGGTCAAAAGTTACAATTTTATTTTTGTTGCGAAGTAGCAAGTTCATTACATTTTTTTCAGATTTTGTTAAATTTTCTGGTTTTTCTACATTAAATTTTGAAGTTGCCTTTAGTTTTTCCAGATATTTTGCACTTTCTTCTGCTAAGTGTCCTGCAAATTCTGTATCTATAATTTTTACAAACGATTTATTTTTTCTAGATTTTGTTTTAATAATTTGCCTTTCAATTTCTG
>CAZIPK010000168.1:1489-1706 GCA_964541135.1 uncultured archaeon
ATAATTTCTATCGTATCTTGGAAATACCTCTATCTTGTCTTCAGTAAATTTATATGAACCAAGAGTCCCATAAAGTGAAGGGGAGACATCAATTTGTAGATCATCAATCTTTGGAAAAAAACTTTTTAAATCGTTAATAAATTTATCCTTTGTTCTATTAAATTCTTCTTCTAATTTTTCAATTTTCAATTTCTGTTTTTTATATATTAATTGAGGC
>CAZIPK010000169.1:0-1703 GCA_964541135.1 uncultured archaeon
CCCCAGTGCTGTTTTTAAGCCTTAGAACTGAGTCACCATTTGTGTCGCTTACTCCTTCAAGGATACTAATTCCTCCTACTCCTATACCTCCGCTTATATCTTGGCTGACTCTAACTGCTTGATTTCCACTTCCCAAAAAACCAGTCGCAAACCCAGCAACAACCAAAGAAATAACAACAACAATCGCAAGAACAACTAAATACTCAATAGTACCCTGGGCTTTAGAATAAAACACTAAAAATCACTAAGAAAGAACGCTTTCACAATATAAAAATTTATCTAATCAGAAATGAAATTTTTATTTGTTTTTAAATTAATTTTTATTTTATTAAATTAATTTTTTTTTATAAATTAAAACTAAATTAAGCTTAATATTAATTGAAATTTTTTATATTAACAAAGTATTTTTACAAACCATAAATTACCCCCATGCCCCTAATCCTGTTTGTTTTCCGCCAGTAAGCAAATCTTCCCTTGAATATCCAAGTTCTTGGAGTATTTTTATTACTGCTGGAAGCACTTGGTTTTCAATGTAATATTCAACATCATAATCTCCTTCTTTTACATATTCTTCAAGTTCTGCTTTCTCGGAAATGCTTTCTTTTCCTTTCCCTCCTTTTGTTATTATAAATGAAAGCATTGAACCCACCCCAAGTTCTTTTCCCCTTTCAATAGCTTTTTTTGCAGCAGCCACGTGCGGTCCAATAGAATCGTAATCTTTTGGGTTCCTCTGAAGCAAAGTCATTATAGTCAAGTCTTTTTTTTCAACTTTGCCTTCCTTTATCTTTTTCAGCACTCCTTTAACATACTTTGCCGCCTCTTCCGGTCTCCCTTCTGTTAACACTAATTCAAGCACTTTTCTTTGGGTTTCTTTTGCCATGTTGCACCAGTCCCTTCGCACATACTCAAATCCAACTATTTTTAAATTGCCTTTCTCATCCATTAAGGCATATCTTTTTTTAGCCGCCCCGCCTTCTTTTTTTGTAACAAAAAGTCCCCTGTTATAGTAACCATCAATTTCCAGGTCCATTGTTTCGGGAAGTTCTGAATTTATTTTTTCAACAAAATCTTCCACATCTTTTTTGGTTTTGTCCAACATTAAGAGAAAATTGCTGTCTGTGTCCCCGTAAAGGACCTTAAACCCCGCCTGTTCCGCTTTTTTAATGGTGTCATTAATATACCCTCTCTCCCAAGCCGTTGTTGCACTTGCACACTCCCTTGAATACCATCTTGCCCGCGGATAACCCAAATAGCCGTATACCGAGTTTAGAATTATTTTTAGCGCCCATTGCTTTGCAAAAAGCACTTTATCATCAACCCCTTCTTCTTTTTTCTTCCGCTTGTACTCTTTTTTTAATTTTAGTCTCTGCCTGAGCATACTATCAAGTATTTGAGGGAATAATCCAATTTGTTTTGTACAAAAGTATGTCCCCTCAGGGGAAACGTTTTTTTTGCATTCCTCATGCCCACAATTAAGAGTTTCCGGGCTGATGTTGTGGCTTATTATTATGCTTGGGTAAAGTGAGGCAAAGTCAAGCACCGCTATTTTTTCATGCAGGCCCGCCATTGGTTCTTTTACAAAAGCCCCTTTTATCGGGCTCATTGTCCTTTGGGTGACTTCATTTTCTTTGGGCTTGTTTGGCGCAATAATTCCCCTTAAATGGGCTTCTTTTAACAGCAAGTCTTCCACCATTTGGGAGGTG
>CAZIPK010000170.1:0-1671 GCA_964541135.1 uncultured archaeon
CAACTTTAAAGCGAATGATAAAAGGAACGCATATACACGTTTCGCACAAACATCTACCTAAATATGTTTCAGAAAATTCTTTTAGGTATGTACACAGGAAACGTAAAGATATGTTTGATGTACTGTTAAAACGGGTTGTGGCTACTTCTTAGCCCGTTTTGGCTTTACAGCAGCCTTTAGTACCCTTTCGAACAATTCCGCGCCTTCTGGGTTCACTTCTTTACCCTGCATAAACTTTTCGTGATTTTTGGTTAGTTCGGTCATGTCCTTTGCCCTCTTGCGCTTTGTCATAACACAAAGTTATAGTTTTGTATACTTATATCAACCAACCATGAAGATTAAAAACTAATTATCTTTAGGTTATGAAAATATTTTTATTCTCGTGAAATAAAGAAAATATTTTAAATATTTTTGTTTTATGGAGAACAAACCTAACACTCGAAAAATGTTTCATACCCAAGAAAGAAGAGAAATCAGATTATATGCCCCTAAAAAATGCTTTAAAGATGACGCGTGGCTTGGGGAGGGATGGTATTTTTGGCATGATATTTTAGACGCCCATAAATGGGGGAATGATTTTAAAAGGAAAAGAAGATATTATGAAGTATATTCAGCAAATATTGATTGTACAAATGTTTTAGATACGGTTTTTGACGAAACTTCTTATAATTTTTGGATACGACAAATTGAAAAAATAGCATTAAAATTCATAAAAGATACAAACGAAAAGCCAACCAAAAAGGAGCTACACAATTATTTTAAGGAAAAAGGAATATGGGATTCTATAGATGGAATATTGTTTCAAGACGTTCCCGAAAATAATGATTTAGTGAGAGTTAAAGACTTCTTTTATAGAAAAAGAATCCAACTTGTAGTGTATAATAGTAAAATAATAAGTAACTTTGCTTTTGAATCTGAACAAAAATGTGCATAATTGACCCCTCGAAATGATAAACTTAAAGGAAATAGAAGACAGGCTTGATTTTGCTCTTGCACAAGAAACAAAAGAAACATTAACTAAGTGGTTATTAGATGAAAGGTTAAAAAACATTTCATTAGAAGGAACATTACCACTTGTGCAGGAATTTCATTGCTCATCTAATATTGGTTTAACAAATCAATATTTGCCACCCATTAAAAGCGAAAATCAAAAAAATTCAAAGACCCCGCAAAAATCGGGGTCTTTTTTTTATAGCTTTGCTTTATGAATGAAATAAAACCTGCTGCTTTCTCATTTGAAAAATTTGAAGTAATCAATTTTTCATATTCAAAAGCAAGCAACTCTACAAATGAACTAAAATTAGAGTTAACCCCAAGTGGGGTCTATGAGTCTTTAGAGGGTGTTTTTCGCCTTAAATTTGATTTTTACGCTTATTCACAGGATAAAGAAACAAGCGAAATTAAAGCAACAATAATGGCTTACTTCCTTTTTGAAGATAAACCAGATTTTAATGAATTACCGCCATATTTTTATAATAATAGCATGGCCTTAGTTTTCCCATATTTAAGGGCGTTTATAAGCACCCTCACCTTACAGGCAAACGTTACTCCGATAATTTTACCTGTTATAAATTTAACAGGCTTTGAATCCGAATTAAAAGAAAACACGGTAGAAGAGTAGTCGTTTTCTTCTGCCCTCCCCCATTTCCCGTTTTAGTCCACTTATGTCTT
>CAZIPK010000171.1:0-1654 GCA_964541135.1 uncultured archaeon
AAGCATTGAGTTTTTCTTTTGCAGTCAAAATCCTGTGATAAATTTTTTGTATTTTCCAAAAAAACCCCAGATTATTATAGGAATTATTGCAAATATGGTGTTTAGGCCGTATTGGCTTACAAGAACATAGCTTGCTGAAGCGAATATTGCAAGGTGTATTGCACTAATTATTTTTGGTTTCATTTCAATTATTAATTCTTTTTGGAATTTTTTGTTTTTTGAGAGTTTGTAAAATATCATGAAAAGCCCGTAAGGCAAAAAGGATATTAATGAATAAATGAATAAAGTTAATGCAAATACCGGGTAATCAACACTTATTAGCGGGCTTATTTTTATTAGTGCTGGAGTTAAGGGATTTAGAGCTCCAAGACCCATGAATAATTTCACATCCCCTCCCGCAAATACTCCTAATTTCCACAAAACCCATCCGAAAAAGAATCCGATGCATAACCCAAGAACTGATGCTGTTAGGGGGAGGGGGGATTGTTCAATTATTGATTGAATCCCGAATAAGATTAGGCCAAGTATCGCAAGCCCATAGTTGAGCTTGTTTGGAACTATTCTGGCTTTTAAGTCGGTGTATGTTGCAATAATAAGACCGATTGTGGAAATAATTATCGCCGCGTAAAAAAAGTAAAAAATCATATTATGATTATAATTTAAGTGTTTTTTAACCTTCTTGTGTAGGGAGTGCGTACCAAAATTCTGGTCAATGGATTTGGGGGCTAAATGAATTTTTTTTAAATAATTTTTTCAATAAGTTATTTTTTGGTTTATTTATTTGGCCAATGAGCCTTGCGCTTAATGAGCGTTGACTTTTATACTATTGCTTTAAAGTGTTTTTTAAGAAAAAGTCTTTTTTTATTTTTTTAGTATTATTTCTATGTGTTATCGCATAATATTTTCTATTGTGCGGTTTCTTGTATTTATTATTTCAGTTTTTGCGGTTAGGGCGATTTCCCTCAAACCTTCAACTATTATTGCTGCAAAAACAGCCAGTACTATTGTGAATGCCGCTGTTAATAGGTATTCAAAAGACACTTGTGCTTTTTCTTCCATAAATAATCAACAAATTGCTAGAATGATAATTTTAAGGCAATGCGGGGCATCTGCTTGTTCCTTTTAATAGGGTTTCTTTTTTGTAAATCGCCAAAGCATCGCATATTGCTTTAGTGGGCTTTACATTTTCCAAGCTAGTTACTGGGTTATAACCTTGTTTGTTAACATTGCACTGGTAACACCCGCATTCAAGGCTATTGGTGTCTAAATAAATGCATAAGTAGTCCCAGGTTTGTTTATTTCCTGCGTCTTGCGGTGGGCCAACTGCCTGCCCCATGAATGTTAATACAATTGCAACAACAATTATTGCCGCAACTAAAAGCATTAGGTACTCCAAAGCTGCTTGTCCTCTTGATTTCATATGCTCGCCTATTAAGTTGATGGTAAAAGTAGTATTTAAATCTTCTGTGGAGGCGCTTTTTTTTTGTTAATTTTTTTTTGAAATAGGCTTTGCTTTTTTTTTAAATTTGTTTTTGCTGCAATTAACTTTAGTTTTGGTTATCTAACCTTCATTAAAACGAAGTCTAAGCAACTGATTAAAATAAAAAATTAGTTTTTTTTTAAATAAAATTAAATTGGAAAGGCACTGCCTTTC
>CAZIPK010000172.1:0-1643 GCA_964541135.1 uncultured archaeon
TTAGCAGCCATGAATCTATTTCCGGGCAGGTCTTCTTCCCTCACTGGTTCAGGCTCTGGCTCACGCACTACAGATCTTCTTGGAACATACTCCAACTCATCCTTTTTCTTAAACAACCTGCCTAACTTATCTTTAAATCCTGCCATAGTCATCACCACAAAAACAGGCCGCAACCAAAACTGTGCTACCTGTTTTAGCCAATTTTGATACATTTGTTTTTTAAAATCCACTCTTTAATGATAAAAAAACAAATTGTGTGATAATCTTTGAATTTTTCCCGTGCCGAAAAGTTAATAAACTATAACCAACTATATTTTACTATGGCTAATGCTACTACAATTCAAGTTAGTACTGAACTCAAGAACACCCTTGAAAAAAGAAAAATTGTCGCTGCTGAATCTTATGAAGAAGTTATTTGGGGTTTATTGGAGGATTCTATGGAACTAAGCGAAGAAACCAAAAAGGAACTTGCCGAGGCTGAAGCAGAAATAAAAGCTGGCAAGTTTATTACTCATGAGCAGGTAAAAAGAAAATACGGTTTTTGAGGCGCTTTGAAATATGGTTTATCAAATAACTTACTCTCAAAAAGCTGATAAGCAATTAGAAAAACTTGATTCAACAACTAGGGAAAGAATAATTGCAGTAATAGATAGGTGTAAGATTAATCCTTATTCTTATGTGATTAAAGTAATCGGGACGGAGTATTACCGCGCCCGTGCGGGAGATTGGCGAATTTTTATGAAAATAGAAAATGGGCAATTAAAGATTCTTATTTTAAAAATCGGGCGAAGAGAAAATATTTATGACAAAAAATAATTAAGAAAATATTTATGACAAAAAATAATTAATTTGTTGGACATGTTTTTAATTAATTTGTTGGACATGTTTTTAGTTTGAAAGGTTTAAGTAGAAGAAAACCCATCTTATTCATTTATGCTTGGGAACCAAAACCAAGTGTTGAGAAGATTTAAATAAAAGAATTGCTTTATTTGCATTATTTATGCATTCAGTGCCTTTGAATGATTGGCGAAGAGCAGCCATTTCAAAAGACAGGGCTGCTTTAAGGCTTATTCCTAAAAGCCCTTCAAAAAGAGATTTGCACGAAGTTAGTAAGAGGGTTTCGCGTATTAGGAGAAAAGGGTTACTTTCTTTGAAGAGCCAAACTCAAACTGAAAGAGAATCTCTTGCTAGAAGTTTCTTTCTACGCGCAGTTGTTTTTCCCCAAGTAAAAAAACTTTTGGGGCCTAATTTAAGGGCAGTGATTCTAACAGGGAGTTCTCAAATAGGGGTTAGACGAGCTTCCAGAAAAAGGGCTAAAAGCGACCTTGATGTAGTGGTTGCATTTGACCTTGAAGGGTTTAAAAGATCCAACCCCTCTCTTGAAGGAAGAGCTGAGTTTGTGTGGAGGAGATTACGCGCTCGGCTTAATAAATTAGCGAAAAAAGATAACATTAATTTAAGCCTGAGTGGTATGGAAGGCAATTGGTTTGTTAAAGAACAAAAAGGGTTTGGGCATGCTCCTTTTCAAATAATTTATGGTCGAAAATGGGTCGAAAAAAAGTTTGGCGGGGCTTATTTACGCAAAATGCTTGGAAATAGAAACCCTGCTGATTACCAAAGAATAAACAAACGCAAAAAATACT
>CAZIPK010000173.1:0-1588 GCA_964541135.1 uncultured archaeon
TTTTTTCAAAGTAGTAATATTCTTTTATACATAAATTCGTGGACTCACTTTTTAACCCAGTTTTTCTTTTGGTGTTCAAAGGTTGCATCAATCAAGGGGCTTAAATTTTTCACCTCCCTTTTGCCTGTCGTAACCCTTCTTTTTCCCACGTCAATCGCCGTAAGGTTTGGATAAAGCGCCTTATTTTGCCAATTTGATGCATTTTAGAAATCTTCGCGCCATATTTTTCTCCATTTTTTGCTTCATTTTTGCTCATTTTCAAGGGTTTATGAACCCGTAATACTGGATAATCATTCTTATCCTGCATAATTCCTTCACAAAATTCCTTAAAATTTTAAAAAGCGCCCCCAATAATTGGGTAGTGGAAGTAACCCTGGGTGGGGGGGTACAAAATACTTCAAAATGGGCTAAAATGGCTCAAAACAACAAAAGGATTAAATATTTCAACAGCGTTGGTTTGTTGGTGGTTTAATTTGTCAAATAGCTTAAGAAGGCGAAAAATAAAAGCTCAAAGGCGAATAGAAGCAAATGAAAAAAAAGCCAAAATATTGGCACTTATGGCAGAAACTCATAAAAGAGGCATAAATGCGTATTTGGAAAGGAAGTTAAAGGAAAATGCGGCTAATCCAGAAGCCCAGGTAAAATGGCGCACATGGGCAGAGGCCCAATTAAAAAAGCCTTTCAAAACGCCTTTAAGTAAATCCGCGAGATTGGCAAAAAAGAGGGAAAAAAAGAGGCGTTTTAAAGAAGAGTTTGGGTTTAATATGGGTTCTGAGGATTTTGATGATTAATTTGTTATGTTGAAGTCCTGTTGTTTTTAAGTCGGGGGTTAATTATTTTTGGGTGTTTTTATGAAACGAGCACAAAAACTTTCTTTAAGAGTTTCTCCTAAATCAAAAGCTTCAAAACCTATCACTCAATGGGCTGCGGGGGGCCAAAGCGGGGGAAAAATAACTAAAAAAGACCAAAAACTATTGGGAGAATATCTACGTTATTTAGAAGCGAATCGAAAGCCATAAAGCTACTCCAAATGATATTAGAATTGCCCAAAACCGGTTTTAAATGGAGCTGGTTTTTTTAAAATCATTTTTTACTAATTTTTTGCTAAATTTAATCTGATTGCAAAATGGGCAGTTATGGTTGCTTATGGCTATTAGGGGTTAAAATTTATTCTTTCTTATTTTTTGGCATTTGCAAAAAGTGTCCAAGAAATGAGGTTAATTTTGAGAAAAAAGTGATTAAACATAACAAAAATATGGTTGAAAATAACTCAAAAGGTTATGTTGAAGAATGGAATAAAGTATTTCCTAAGGAGTAAATTTTTTATTTTACTACTTTTTTTGTTTTAATTTATGATGATTTGTAAAATTTTTGATGTTAATTGATTAAATAATCTAGTTTCTGCTAAAATTCTGGAGTTTGCTTTCCTTGGCGGGGTCTTTAAAACAGTTAAACCAATTGCTGCAAACTTTTTGTTTTGTTCAGCTAAATTTTGGTTTAACTTTTCTCCATATTCCTCTTATTTTTCTAGTTTTTTCTCTTGCAGCATATATTCTTCTTGCTCTCTTTAGTTGACTTTCTAATACTT
>CAZIPK010000174.1:0-1537 GCA_964541135.1 uncultured archaeon
TGGCTTGATTCAGCGTGTAAATCCTAACGCTAATTTGAATGCTAAATTAAATACAGAGTTTTATAATGCTAGTAGCGGGGAGGAGGCTTTTATTTCTTTTGAATCCAAGGACGCTTTGTTTGGTTTTACGCGTTTAAGAAAACCTTCAACCCCCTTTATGAGGCAAATTACTCCAAGAACCGCATTAATTAGAGAGTTGCATGTGTATGGCCGTGCTCTTTCTCTTGGCGAGCATGATGATAAAAGCTCCCAGCACAAGGGGCTTGGAAAGGAATTAATGCAAGAAGCAGAAAAGATTGCGAAAGAAAAATTTGATGCAAATAAATTGGTTGTAATTTCAGGTCTTGGAGTAAAACAATACTACTCCAAGAACTTTGGTTATAAAAAAGAAGGGCCTTACATGGCGAAGAAAATTTAGTTTTAAAAAATAAATTAATCTGACAAATTAAATTTGAATTTTTAGTTATTTTTTAATTTAAATTATTTTGGCGGCAAATCACCAAGGTTAGTTTTAAATTCTTGAAATCGGTGATACTTTTGAAGTGATTTTGTTTGTTTGAATTAGTTCTTGGAGTAATTGTTCTTGTTTTGATAGTTGTTCTTGTTGTTGTTATTAAATCCTTATTTTCACTCAATTCAAAGTATAATTCGCTTTTGTTTTCCAAGCAGTCCCAGAGCGTTAAGTATGGTCAATTCACCGAGCAGTGGCTTCCTTTTTCCTCAAAATTCCCTTATAATTCCCAGAATTTTCGTTTTATTGGAAAACCAATTGACGGGTTGTGTTTTGAGGATGACAAGATTGTTTTTGTTGAATTCAAAACCAATAAATCCCAGTTAAATGAATCCCAAAAGAAGGTTAGGGAATTGGTTGATAAGAAGAAGGTTGAGTGGTTAGAGTTCAGGGTTGATTAGAACATTTTTTTTACTATCTTTAGCGTTTTTTTATTGGAAGTATTAAGTGTGTTTTTTTAGATTAATTAAGTTTTAAGTGAAAGTATTTTGTGTTTTGGTTAATGCTTGGTGGTTAAAAAATTTTATTCTTTGTATCCTTCACTCCAGTTTATATCGTAGTGTGGCAACGACCCCGCCGAATGAGTGGATTTGTTTTTCTTGGGGGTTTTTTGAGGAGATTATTTCTATTTCCGCTCCTGTGCTTTCGGCTAGTTCAAGAACTTTTTCCGCTTCTGCGCGGTTTTGCATTAAGTAGGTTTCGCTCATTATTAGTTTTTCAACAGCCCCCATATTAATGGCTTCTGTTACTTTTTCAACCCCATACTCTGCCTTCCCTTTTGCTAGCATTGCCAAGAATTCTTCAATTGTTTTTGATTCTTTTGATAGTTGGATTTGTTTTTCTATTTTTTCAAGTTTCCCTTGGGAAATTAGTTCCTTAAACCCCGTTTCTCCTATGGAGTTAGTGTTTTCGGTAATTATTTGAGGCATTCCGTTAATTTTTTTGTCAGTAATGAATTTTTTTAGATTGTCTTTAGTAAAGCCCGGTCCTGCTAGAAGGATTTTTTTTGGGGCTAGTAGTTTGATT
>CAZIPK010000175.1:0-1527 GCA_964541135.1 uncultured archaeon
TAATCGAAGCGCTAAAGGGTGTTCTTGTGCAATAGTTCCAAAAATAAGCATGGCGCTTTTTTGAACTGCAAGATTATTGTCATAAAGAAGCTTTGATAAATAAGGCAAGTCTTTTGGTTTTCCCCAATAAGCAGCGACCATTAAGGCAGCATCACGAATTCTTGGTTCCGGATCCCTTAACATCCCCTCAACTAAAGGGTATAACTCAGGCCTTTTTTTCATCCCGATATGCAAAAGTTCCTTTAACACAATTGGCACATGGTTGCTCGCAAGCCCCTTAAAATGAGTTTCATTTCCTCTCACAACTTTTCTAAATTTAGGGTCGCTTAGTACAAGCGAAACAGCTTTTTTTCTGCCCAAATAACGCATAAACTAAAAAAACATTTCAAAAAGCAATAAATTCTTTTTTTTACAAAATTTCAAGCAATACCTAAAAAATTTTTCCAGTGTATTTCGCATTCTCTCCAATTTCTTCTTCAATCCTTAGGAGTTGATTGTATTTTGCAAGCCTCTCACTTCGACAAGGCGCGCCGGATTTTATTTGCCCTGCAGCGAGACCAACAACCAAGTCGGCAATAAAGCTATCCTCTGTTTCTCCGCTCCTGTGCGAAACCATTACACTCCAGCCTGATTTTTGGGCAAGCTTGGAAGCGTCAATTGATTCAATAATTGAACCAATCTGGTTTACCTTCAAAAGCAATGCATTGCAAGCCTTCTTCTTAACAGCGGTTTTTATTCTTGAAACATTTGTCACCAATAAGTCATCCCCGACAATCTGCACTTGCATTCCAACTAGTTTCGTTAACTTTGCATAAGAATCAAAATCATCCTGATCAAAAGGATCCTCAATTGAAACAATATTATAATCTTTCACGAGCTTCTTGTAGTACTCAATCAGTTCGCCCCCGTTTTTCAAATTAGGCTTAGCGCTTTTAAAAGCCAAATTATATGACTTTTTTTTGTTATCATAAAATTCTGACGCCGCCACATCCATTCCAATTCGAACCTTTTTGGCATAACCCGCTTTTTCTATTGCTGATTTTAATAAATCAAGTGCCTCCAAAGCATTATGCAAGTTAGGGGCGAACCCGCCTTCATCCCCAACATTAACCGCGCTCGGCCCGTACTTTTCCTTAATAATCCCTTTAAGTGCGTGATAAACCTCAGCACCCATTCTTAAACCCTCACTAAATGACTCTGCTCCGACTGGAAGAATCATAAATTCCTGCATTGCCAGCTCATTTCCAGCATGCTTTCCACCGTTAATAACATTAAAACTAGGCACGGGCAAATTAATTTCCTTCACTCCAGCCAAATCAGCTATATGCTGGTAAAGCGAAACGCCTTTGCCCTCCGCGCCAGCTTTACACACCGCCATTGAAACAGCCAGAATCGCATTTGCCCCAAAATTTGACTTATTTTTGGTTCCATCAGCTTTAATCATTATTTCATCAATTTCTCTTTGCTGTGCGGGATCTTTTCCAAGAACTAATGGAGCAATTTTTTTGTTGATGTTTTCAACCGCTT
>CAZIPK010000176.1:0-1520 GCA_964541135.1 uncultured archaeon
GGCAATGCCATGTTAGTAAAACCTGCTCCTAATGTTCCCCAAAGCAGCTTGGCTTTACAAAAAATTATGGACCAATGTGGTTTGCCAAAAGACCTTTTTGTAACTTCTTTTATAGAAACAAAATCCATAGCTAATGTAATTTCAAACAGCAAAATTGCTGCCGTTACCCTTACAGGAAGTGGTAAAGCAGGTGCTTCGGTTGCATCTACTGCGGCCCAAAATATTAAGCCTGCTGTATTAGAATTAGGAGGCAACGATCCCCTCATTTTATTAGAGGATGCCCCAATAGACCAAATTATAGATGAAATCTTGTTTTCAAGATTTCAAAATAATGGCCAAAGCTGTGTAGCAGCCAAACGATTCTTGGTTCACCAAAGCAGAGTAGATGAATTTACAGAAAAAGCCATTCAAAAAATAAAAAAATACAGGCTCGGCAATCCACTTGAGGAAGGCATAGATATTGGACCTTTAGCAAGGATAGATTTAAAAGAGAAGTTAAATGACCAGCTCAAAACTAGCATTGCGCAAGGGGCTGAAGTCCTTTTCCAATGTTCAGAAATCCCTAAAAAGGGCTTTTTCTTTCCTCCCACCATTTTGGGCAATATTAACCAAGAAAACATAGCCAATAAGGAAGAATTCTTTGGTCCTATTCTGTCTTTATATAGTTACTCAAACGAGGAAGAACTTGTTCAAATTGCCAATCAATCTCCATTTGGGCTAGGTGCAAGTATATTTAGCCAAGATTTGGATCGAGCCAAAAGAATTGCTAGCCAAATAGAAGCAGGCATGGTTTACATTAATCAAATGGTGAAAAGTGATGTGAGGATTCCATTTGGTGGAATTAAAAATTCTGGATTTGGAAGGGAGCTAGGAGTAGAAGGCTTGCTGGCTTTTTGCCAAAGGAAAACGCTTTGGGTTAAATAAAAAAAAAATCATGGCCACTAGGGCCATGATTACCTAAACAAACTAAGAAAAAAATTATCCAAATTTAAATCCTGTTTTGGTCTCGTATTGCCTTAAAAAGCTTTCGCCCTTTCGGCCTTTTTTAATTTAGAAGGTAAAATTCCAAAATGCTCTTTAAACTTTTTGGTAAAATGGTTGTGGTTGTTAAACCCACATTTATAACGCACTTCAGATATTGGTGCCGTATCAGATTCAATCATTGCCTTGGCCTTTTTAAGCCTGGCCTCTAAAATCAATTGAAACAAAGATTGGCCACAAATACGTTTTATATTTTTCTGAATAGAGGATATACTCATTGGAAAATGCAAACCAAAATCGGATAAGGATAAATTCTCATTTGATAAATTTTCATGAATAAATTCCATAACCTGTGCTAAAAATTTTTGGTCTCTAGAAACATAATTTGAATCTTTATGTTCCAAAAATTTAGAATTTACTACCTGTTTCCTATTTTCAATGCTATTTCTACATTTTAACACCAGTTCCTGAAACGAAAATGGCTTGGTAATAAAATCATCGGCCATTAAATGAAGGGCGGTTAACTTGTCCTCCATGGT